>NZ_JAAGPP010000012.1:0-98660 GCF_017104975.1 Burkholderia sp. Ac-20344 | reverse complement strand
CGCCGGCCAGCACCGTGCGCACGATCCAGCGTGGCGTGATCGTGCCGCCGCGGTTCATGATCCACATCGCGGCGGCCACCGTCAGCACGCTTGCGCAGACGAGCGCCACCATCGTCTGCGTCAGCGCATGCGTGCCGCCTTGCGGCGCCACGCCACCGCGCACGGTGCGCAGGTAGCGCGGCAGCAATGCCACGGTCAGCACGCCCAGCAGCGCGATCGCGCCGCGCTGCGCGTCGGACAGCTCGCGCCACGCGAGGCCCGACGCCACCTGCGCCGCGAGCGCGCCTGCCAGCACGAGCACGACGTCGGTCGCTGCGATCGCAGCACGCCGCATCGCATTCGTTCCACCGGACCTCGACTGCATCGTCACGCACCATGTGCCGGGAACCCGCAACGCCCCTCCGGCATGCGGGGCCGAACCGGTGCCGGCCTCGCCGTCCCGCGCGCGCCGAGCAACCTGCGATAGTCGGCGCGAATCAGGTCGTAGCATTCACACGCGTGATGTTCGAGGCCATCGCGGTCTAGCACGGTGATGCGGCCGCGGCGCTGCCGGATCAGCCCGGCTTCCTGCAGATTGCCCGCCGCTTCCGTCACGCCTTCGCGCCGCACGCCGAGCATGTTTGCGATCGTCTGCTGCGTGACGGCCAGTTCGTCGCCGTCGATGCGATCGTGCGCGAGCAGCAGCCAGCGGCTGAGCTGCTCGCTGACCGAGTGATGGCGGTTGCACAGCGCGCTGCGCGAGATCTGCGCCATCGCCGCCTGGCAGTAGTTGAGCAGCAGCCGGTAGGTGGCCGGCGATCGCTCGAATTCGGCGCGCATCACGCAGCTCGGCACACGATAGGCCATCCCGCCGATGCGGACCTCGACCCGGTTCGACGCAGCAGCGCCACCGACCAGCGTCGCCAGCCCGACCACGCCCTCGCGGCCGACCTGCGCCACCTCGACCATCGCACCGTCTTCCATCAGGTGCTGCACCGACATCATCGACGTCGTCGGGAAATGCACGTGGCGCATCGGTTCGCCGACCCGGTCGAGCATCCCGGCCTTGATCCTGACCAGTTCGAGATGCGGTGCGATGGTGCGGATGCTGTCCTCGGGGAGGGCATCGAGGATGGCATTCGCCGAATAGCTCGAGTGAAGATGAAGCATGTCTGTATCCCTTTTATCGTCCGTGCCGCCTGCAGCCACGTGCACGGAACCCGTTATCGCGATGCGCGCCCGGACGTTGACAGGGGTTGCGGCCACAACCCTGATTCCGACTGACCCTCGGCTTGTCGCCGCCGGATTGAGCCGACCGTCCCGTTTCGACACGCCAGCCCTAATAAGCGATTTACGTGCCAATACATGCCCATCCTTAATATATGAATCACGCCGGATTTAGATCACTCGAATTACCCGATCAAAAACAAAAAAAGCGTCTCATTTCCGGACACTCTTCCCGGCGATGGACACTGCATGCGATTTGACTGATCATTTCCCCGGTATCGGACCGAGGCAGCCGCGCCGGTGCCGCGAGGCTTGCCGTTCATATACTTACAGCTGATTTTCAATTGTTTCCATGATGTTCCAGATAGCACGCCGCTGCTGCGCCACGCGTCACACGGCCGTTTGAAACTGTCTCAAATTTGCATCGACACGCAGATTTTCAGCTCTGTTGCCTGGCGCGCATTTCGAAAGCAAGCCATTGATTTGATTATGTATTTCCGCGAACGTCATTCATTTGTCAAATAATGTTCAATGCCTGCCAGGCACTTTCTCCAGACGATGCGCGGTGGCGCGGGATTGATTCCCGGCCGACACCGAATGAATGCCCGGCATCTCATTCCATTTCAGGATGATTAATTCCGCGGAAATGAATCATTAAATCCGGATAACGTTTGCATTGAACAAAAAACGTCAAACTTTGTGAAATGACGCAATATGCAATTGAATGAATTCAATGGCGTGCTAGCCTTTTTGCCGGTATCGTCACTCCATTTTTGACGAACACAAGTCCGCACGATCGTGCGAATTCCCCATTTTCGGGGTATCGCCGAGACGACGCGCGACCGCCACCCTACGAGGATGCGCCGTGACTCACCAGGCCCCTGACGCCGTTGCGTATGCGAACGGCATGATCGAGCTTTCCCACAGCTTCGATGCGAACCGGTTTCTCGCGGCCATCGACCGCGACGAGCTCGCGACGCTGGTTCCCCACCTTCAACTCGTCCACCTGAAATCGGGGCAAGTGCTCTGCGAACCCGGCGAAATGCTCGCCGCGGTCTACCTGCCCGTCACGACCGCGATTTCGCTGCAGTACGTGTCGTCCGGCGGCATGACGCTGGAAGTCGCGGAGATCGGCAGCGAGAGCGTGGTGTGCGACGACGTGATCGGTGGCAGCGGCCGGATGCCGTGCCGGGCCGTCGCCTGCCGCGACGGTTTCGTCTACCGGCTCGACCGGCGCGTATTCGCCGCCGCGTTCGACACGTCGCCGGTGATCCGCCATCTCGTGTTCGTCTGCGTGCGGCTGCTGATGGCGCAGGTCTCGCAGATCACGTTCTGCAGCCGTCACCACGTGCTCAAACATCAGTTATGCAGATGGTTCCTGCTCGCATACGACCGGACCCGCAGCATCGAGATCCAGGTGACGCACAGCATGCTGGCGCAGATGCTCGGCGTACGGCGCGAAACGGTCACCGATGCCGCCGGCGACATCCAGAAGCTGGGCCTGATCCGGCAATACCGGAGCTCGATCGAGCTCGCCGACCTCGACGGCCTCGAAAAAATGTCGTGCGGCTGCCGCGCGATCGTGCGCGACGAGATGAAGCGCATCCTGTCGGCCGACTCGGGCGTGCCGGCCGCGTCGCGCGCCTGACCGGCCGGCCCGTTTGACGCTGCGCGTCGGCGCACAGGGTCAGCCGTTTGTAGGGTGGCGAACAGAACGCCGTGCCTGCCAATGGTCTACTGATGCCGGACTGCCGGGGGGACGTCAGCGCGTATCGCGCGTCTGCCCGAGCGGACGACACCACGCACGCCGGAGCAGCACGTGAAAAACGAAATCAGAACCATCCTGAAGCACGTCGCCCATCTCGAAGCCACGATCGATTCGATCGGCGACGGGGACGACCTCTACGAAGCGGGCCTCTCCTCGCTCGACACGATCCAGCTGATGCTCGCGATCGAGAAGCAATTCAACATCGAGATTCCCGACGAGATGCTGAACCGCAACCTGTTCCGCAGCATCGATGCGCTCGCGGACACGATCGCCACACTGCAACGCACCGAGCATTCCGCATGAGCGCGCTGCTTCCCGAACTCGCGGCCGACAGCGATTCGCGTCGGCTCGACGAGGCCGCGCATGCCGTCGCACAGATCGCCGCGCAGCACGCGGACGCGGTCGACCGCGACGCGCGCTGCCCCGTCGAGGCGATCGAGGCGATGCGCGCGCGCCGCCTGCTCGGCGCGATGGTGCCGACCCCTCTCGGCGGCGCTGGCGCGTCGCTGGAGGACATCGCGTCGGCCTGCTCGATTCTCGGCCAGGCTTGTGCGTCGTCGGCGATGGTGTTCGCGATGCACCAGATCCAGGTCGCCTGCATCGTCGACCACGCGCTCGACCAGGGCTGGCACAAGCTGTTCCTGCAGCAGCTCGTGCGCCACCAGTGGCTGCTCGCATCGGCCACGTCGGAAAACGGCGTCGGCGGCAACCTGCGCGCGAGCCAGTGCGCGCTCGAAATCGACGGCGACGAGTTCCGGCTGCGCAAATCCGCGCCGACGATCTCGTACGGCGACTATGCGGACGGCATCCTCGCGACCGCGCGACGCGATGCGGACGCGCCGGCTTCCGAGCAGGTGCTCGTCACGCTGCTGCGCGACGGCTACACGCTCACGCGCCGCGGCGAATGGGACACGCTCGGGATGCGCGGCACCTGCAGCAACGGCTTCGAGCTCGACGCTCGCGGCGCCGCCGTCCAGTGCCTGCCGGTGCCGTTCGCGAAGATCGCCGAGGACACGATGGTGCCGGTGTCGCACATCCTGTGGGCCGCGGTATGGATCGGCGTGGCCGGCGACGCGTTCCATCGCGCGCACCAGTTCTTCCGCGCACAGGCACGCCAGACCGACGGCGCACCGTCGCCCGCGTCGCGTCGCATCGCCGAATCGCTCGCGCTGATGCAGGCGATGCAGGCTCGCGTCGACAACGTGCTACGCCTCCATGCGCATGCGACGGCGCGCTCGTGGTCGGCCGGCATGGCCTGGGCCGCCGAGATCAACACGCTGAAGACCTACGTGTCGACGACCGCGCTGGAAGTCGCACACCAGGCCATGATGATCTGCGGGATGGCCGGCTACAAGCAAGGCACCCCGTTCAGCATCGGCCGCCACATTCGCGACCTGCATGCGGCACCGCTGATGATCAGCAACGACCGCATTGCCGCCAACACCTCGAACCTGCTGCTCGCGCTGCGTCCTGCGACGCTGGAGAAACATACGTGAACGATCGCCTTGCCGTGCCCTCCGCCGCCTCCGCTCCCGCCGACGCACCGCTCGACCGCGCGGGCGTCAACCCGCTGCGCGACGAACTGATCGACGCGGGCCTGCTGGTCTCGACCGGCATCCAGGGCCTGTTCGGCCGCAGCGAACGGTTCGAGCGCGTCGTGGAAGCGCTCGACGCGTTCGTCACGCGCATCGGCGCCGACCAGCAGGCCGAAGTGCTGCGCTTCCCGCCGGCGATGAGCCGCACCGAGTTCGAGCGCAGCGAATACATGAAAAGCTTCCCGCAGCTCGCGGGCAGCGTGCATGCGTTCTGCGGCGACGAGCGCCAGCACCAGCGCGTACTGCAGTGCCTCGATCGCGGCGACGACTGGACGGAAAGCCAGAAGCCGACCTACGTCGTGATGACGCCCGCCGCGTGCTACCCCGTCTACCCGGTCGTCGCACGCGCGGGCGCGCTGCCGGCCGACGGCCGGATCGTCGACGTCTTCTCGTACTGCTTCCGCCACGAGCCGTCGCTCGATCCGACCCGCATGCAGCTGTTCCGGATGCGCGAGTACGTTCGGATCGGCACGCCCGAGCAGATCGTGTCGTTCCGCGAGACCTGGATCGAACGCGGCACGCGAATGATCGAGGCACTGCGCCTGCCCAATGCGATCGACCTCGCGAACGATCCGTTCTTCGGGCGCGGCGGCAAGATCGTCGCGAACAGCCAGCGCGAGCAGAACCTGAAATTCGAGCTGCTGATCCCGATCGAGCACGACGATCGCCAGACCGCCTGCCTGAGCTTCAACTACCACATGGACCATTTCGGGCTGCTGTGGGACATCCGCACCGCGACGGGCGACGTCGCGCACACGGGCTGCGTCGGCTTCGGCCTCGAACGGCTCACGCTCGCGCTGTTCCGCCACCACGGCTTCGACATCGATGCATGGCCGCGCGAAGTCCGCGACGTGCTGTGGGGCGCGCCATGAGATTCGTGTCCCGCGACGGCGAAGACGCGTCGTTCGAGGATGTGCGCCACCGCGCGCGCCACTACCGGCCGCACCCGCTGCACAGCCAGGAGATGGTCTGGAAGCAGACCAACTGCTACGTCGACATGTGGCTCGAGGTGCTCCGGTGGTGGGGCTTCAATCCGTATGCGGCGCTGCCGTTTACGATCGCGCTGGATTTCGAGGGTGACCAGTTCACGTTCTTCAAGTTTCCGCACGACGAACTGGAGCGGCTGTACGGCATCGTCGTGCAGGAACACTCGATCTACGAACCGCTCGACCGGCACATCGAGACGCAGGTCGCGCGCGGCCACTTGATGATCGTCGAGGTCGATGCGTGGTTCCTGCCCGATACGCGCGGCAGCAGCTACCGCACGCAGCACACGAAGACGACGATCGGCATCGATGCGATCGACCGCGCGAAACAGCAGATCGGCTACTTCCACAACAGTGGCTATTACGTGGCCGAGGATTTCGACTACAACGGGCTCGTCGGCGGCAACTCGCCGATGACGCTGCCGCCGTACGTCGAATGCGCGAAGCGGCGGTTTGCACCGCTCGACGAGCGCGTGCTGTGCGAAACGTCGCTCGCCGCCCTGCAGCGCCACCTGCGGCGCCTGCCGGTCGTCGATCCGATCGCGGCATTCCGTCGGCAGTTGCAGACCGACGCACGGACGCTTGCCGATTCGCCACTCGAGCACTTCCATGCGTACTCGTTCAACTCGGTGCGGCAGCTCGGCGCGAATTTCGAACTGTTCGGCCATTACGCGCGCTGGCTGCAGGCCAGCGGCTGCGTCGGGCCGTTCGCCGAGATCCGCGCCGCGTGCGATCGCATCGCGTCCGAAGCGATGGTGCTGGAATTCCGGCTCGCGCGCGCCTGCGCGCGCGGCAAGGAGGAGCGTGGCGACTCGACGCTCGAAGCGATCGAAGCCGCCTACGCGGATGTGGTCGCCTGCGCGCGGCAGATCGCCTTGCCGCCACGACACATGACGCCCGCGCGCAGCGACACCGCGGCACCTGTGCCGGCCATGCGGTGACCCGCACGCGTGCCCTGCCCGCGTGGTCGATGCTGGCGACGGCCGCGGGTGCTGCACGGGAACCGCGCGACCTCCCGGCCGCCGGCGACGGCTGGATTCCGGCAACCGTGCCCGGTACCGTCGCGCAGTCGCTCGCGCTCGCCGGCCGGCTTGGCGAAGCCGAATCGCTCGACGAGCGCGACCACTGGTACCGGATCGAACTGCGTGGACACGGGCCGCGCGTGCTGCGCTTTCACGGCCTCGCGACGCTCGCGCAAGCATGGCTCGACGACACGCCGATCCTTCGCTCCGACAGCATGTTCGTCACGCACGACGTGCCCGTGTCGCTCGACGGTACGCACCGGCTGACCCTCTGTTTCCGCGCGCTCGCCCCGCACCTGCGCGACACGCGCGCGCCGCGCCGGGTGCGCTGGCGCACGCGGCTCGCGGAGCCGGCGGCGCTGCGCACGATCCGCACGTCGCTGTTCGGGCACATGCCGGGCTGGTTTCCGCCGCATGTGCCGACCGGCCCGTGGCGGCCCGTGGACGTGCTCGATCCGGCTGACGGGCCCGTTCTCGTCGATTGCGACCTGCGGGCGCGCATCGAAGGCGACACGGGCTGGCTCGACGCGGAGCTGACGTTCGCCGCACCGCTGCCCGACGCGCTCGCGGCACGGCTGTCGTGCGGCCAGCACCACGCCACACTCGAACGTGCCGGCGCCGACCGCCTGCGCGCAAGCGTCGCGGTGCCCAACGTATGCCGCTGGTGGCCGCATACGCACGGCGAGCCGGTGCTGTACGACATTGCGCTGCATATCGGCGACGAGCAGCGACCGCTCGGTGCGACGGGTTTCCGCACGATCGAAGTCGATGCCGGTGCGGACGGCAAGGGCTTCGGGCTACGCATCAACGGCGTGCCCGTGTTCGCGCGCGGCGCGTGCTGGAGCAGTGCCGCGCCGCTCGCACTGCACGCGGAGGATGCCACCTACGCCCGCCTGCTCGGGCTCGCGCGCGACGCCGGCTTCAACATGATCCGCGTCGGCGGCACGATGACCTACGAGGCCGATGCCTTTCACGCCTGGTGCGACCGGCTCGGGCTGCTGGTCTGGCAGGATTTCATGTTCGCGAACTTCGACTATGCGCTCGACGATCCCGCGTTCGCGGACAACATCGATCGCGAAGCCCGGCAGTTCCTCTCGCGTCACAGCGCGTCGCCGTCGCTTGCCGTCCTGTGCGGCGGCAGCGAGATCGCGCAACAGGCCGCGATGTCCGGGCTCGGGCCGAAGCAGCGCTTCCTCGAGCTGACCGCCGACCGGCTGGCCAGCCATGCGGCTGCATGCCGGCCCGACGTCCCGTACGTGCCCGATTCGCCCGACGGCGGCGTGCTGCCGTTCGCGCCGCGCGAACGCGTGTCGCACTACTACGGCGTCGGTGCGTACCTGCGCCCGCTCGACGATGCGCGCCGCGCGGACGTGCGCTTCGCGAGCGAATGCCTCGCATTCTCGAACGTGCCGTGCGACGCGACGCTCGCCGAGCTCGGCTGGCCCGGCGTGCACGAGCCGCGCTGGAAGGCCGCGGTGCCGCGCGACCCCGGCACGTCGTGGGATTTCGAGGACATTCGCGACCACTATCTGCACACGCTGTACGACGTCGCGCCCGACCGGCTGCGGCGCGAGGATCCCGCGCGCTACTTCGAGCTGTCGCGCGCGGTGGTCGCGGACCTGATGCGCGAAACGTTTTCCGAATGGCGGCGCACCGGCTCCCGCTGCGCCGGCGCGCTCGTCTGGCAGTTCCAGGACGTGATGCCGGGCGCCGGCTGGGGGATGATCGACGCGCTGCACCGGCCGAAATCGGCGTGGCATGCGCTGCGCCAGGTCCTGCAGCCGGTGCAGGTGCTGCTGGTCGACGAAGGCTTGAACGGGCTCGACGTGCATGTCGTCAACGAGCGCCCTGCGCCACTGTCGGCGGCGCTCGAGCTGGTCGCACTGCGCGACGGCCGCACGCCGGTCGCGCGGGCCGGCTGCCCGGTGCGGATCGCGGCGCACGACACGGTGCGGCTCGGATCGGCCGAGCTGCTCGGCCGCTTCTTCGACTGGACCTACGCGTACCGTTTCGGGCCCTGCGAGCACGACACCGTCGTCGCGACGCTGCGCGCCGACGACGGCACGCTGCTGTCGCAGGCGTTCCATTTCCCGTCCCGCACGCATCCGGCCGTGCTGGCACGACGCGAACTCGGGTTGGAGGCATGCGTGTCGCGCACCGGCGACACGTGGCACGTCGACATCGACACACGGCACGTCGCGCGCCACGTGCAGATCGATGCGCCGGGCTACGTGCCGCGCGACGACTGGTTCCATCTCGCGCCCGGCACGCCGGCGCGCGTCGCGCTCGTCTCACTCGAAACGGCCGGGAAGAATGGGGCAGCGGCCGATGGGCCGCCAGCCGTGGAAATCCGGGCAGTGAACGCCGCGCGCACGGTGCGCGCCACGCAGGCCGGTTGACGCGACGCTCGCGGCGGCTGCCGAAAGCCGCGAGCGCCTCTGTCGAATCTCAGTCGGACGAGCCTGTGCCGCGCGGCCGCTCGATCCCGTATGCCTCCATCCAGCGATACAGCGTCGCGCGCGATACGCCGAGCTCGCGCGCCGACGCCGCGACGCGCCCGCGCGTGCGCAGCAGTGCGGTTTCGATTGCCTCTCGCTCGATCGACTTGCGAATGTCGGCCACCGACGGTGACGCCGCATCGAGACAGTATTCGAGTTCGAGATCCTGTGCGGTAATCAGGCGCCCTTCCGTCATCACGACCGCGCGGCGCACGCGGTTGATCAGTTCGCGGACATTGCCGGGCCAGTCGTGCTTGTAGAGCGCCGTGATCGCATCCGTCGAGAAGCCGCGCACGCGATGGCGTGCGTCGCCGCGGAAGCGTTCCAGCATGTGATGCGCGAGCAGTTCGATGTCCTTGCCGCGCGCGCGCAGCGGCGGCTGGTCGATGCGCATCACGCACAGTCGGTGAAACAGGTCCGGCCGAAAGCGCCCTTCCTCCATCGCGCCCCGCAGGTCGACGTGCGTCGCGGACACGATCCGGACATCGACCGGCACCGGATCGCTGCCGCCGAGGCGATGGATCGAGCGTTCCTGCAGAAAACGCAGCAGGCTCGCCTGGCTCTCGTGCGGCAGATCGCCGATCTCGTCGAGCAGCAGCGTGCCGCCATTCGCCGCTTCGACATAGCCGATCTTGCGCGCGTTCGCGCCGGTAAACGCGCCGCGTTCGTAGCCGAACAGTTCGGATTGCAGCAGATGAGGCGGAATGGCGCCGCAGTTGACCGCGACGAACGGGCCGTTGCGGCGCTCCGAATGGCGATGGATCGCGACCGCCGTCAACTCCTTGCCGGTTCCCGTTTCGCCGAACACGAACACCGGCGCGTCCGTGCGCGCGAAGCGCCGCACCGTATCGAACAGCCGCAGCATCGCGCTGCAGGTGCCGACGATGCCTTTCTCTTCCGATTCGAGCCGTTCGCGGTCGCGCGCGAACAGGCATTCCATGCCGTACGCATGGCCGACCGTATCGGCGATCCGCTGGTGCGACGCGGGCAGCGTGACGTAGTCGAAGCAATAGTCGCGCAACAGCGCACGCACGTTCGGCGAAGCGGTCTGGCCGACGTCGACGAGCGCAACCCAGACGACGTCGCGCATCGACGCGCAGGTCGACGCGATGCTGCCGATCGCGTCGGCATGGCCGCCGCTCAGGTCGAGAATGCCGCAGGTGATTTCGCCGGACGTGTCGCGCAGCTCGCTCGCCTGCGCGACGATCGACACTTTCCAATCGCGTCGCGCCAGCTCCTTTCGCAACATGACGGACGGCGACTGCGTCCAGTAAATCAGCGGACGCTGCCCGTTACCACTCCCCGCGCCGGCGCTCTTATCGCGCGTTATTGGCATATTCATAACGAACCATCACTTTCTCCACTCCGCGAACCGTTCGCGTGCGCTGCGGCCGGCGGCGCATGGCCGCCTTTCCGCGCTGCGTTTCCGCAGCTTTGGCGAAGATCGAAACTGCACACGGCGAGAGCCCCCGGAGGTTGAGCCGGATGTCATCCGGCCTCGTTGTCATCGAACTCGAAGGGAACGCGCGGCTGCGGGAGCCACGACGTTCCCGCTTTGATACGCCCCGCCATCCAGGCAGCGCGCGTCGGCAGACGGGAATGCCGTCGGCATGTGCGTCACGTCGTATACGACCGTTGCGCCCGATGCTGAACCGGATGGCTGCCAACCCGCTCCCGGAATGACCGCCGCATTTCATCCGCTCCTGAATTTACACCCCGTTTCGAAATGGTCTTGTTACCAAAAGATAAACCTGAATCAGGCGGTTACGCGCCCGCCCGCCCCGCGCCATAAACCTTTGACCACTTAGATTTGATTATCTATGAGCATTGCAGTCAATCAGTGCCAAATATTACTTTTCCGCAAGACGAAGGCGGTCGATTGCCTGCGATTTTCATCGAAATCCCCGGGAAAGACCGGTACCGTATTCCACTCGCCGCATAATCGCGCACGCCGCCGGACGGCTGTGCCGTATCGCGACGGCGCACGGCCCGTGCCGCCGTTACACGTCGTAATCAACCGCGCGTGTCGACGGTCAGGTTCACAAGCACGGATTCGCCATGTTGCGCCTGCCAATCGCGCACGCCGCCGCCGTCCGCCCTGCTACCGGCTGGAGCGGTCATCTCTTCCTGCAATGCAACATAGCCTTTCATCACGAAGCGCGAGAACGCTTCGCGGAAACGCATCGAACCGAAGAATTCGGCGTTCGCCCGGCACGCGTGCGGATCGAGCGCGCCGTGCGGCAGCGCTTCGAAACGGGCGAGTGCGTCGATCAGCGCGTCGACGGTCTGCGCGCGGTAGAACAGGCCCGTTGCACCGGCGCACGGCCATCCGCGCACCGACTCGCGCACGCCGCCCTTCCCGTACGCGATCACGGGCGTGCCGCAAGCCTGCGCCTCAACCGGAGAAATGCCGAAATCCTCCTCCGCCGCGAACACGAACGCGCGCGCGCGCTGCAGGTGGTCGTGCAGGACATCGAATGGCTGGTAGCCAAGCAGCGTGACGTTCGACCCGGCCAGCGCGCGGATCTTTTCCATGTCGGGCCCGTCGCCGATCACGACGAGCCGGCGCTCCGGCATGCGCGAAAATGCCTCGACGATCAGGTCGATCCGCTTGTACGGCACGAGTCGCGATGCGGTCAGGTAAAACGCGTCCTTGTCTGTGCGCAGCGACAGATGGTCAACGTCGACCGGCGGATAGATCACCGTCGCGTCACGCCGGTAGGTCTTGCGGATGCGGCGTGCGATGAAATGCGAATTCGCTGCGACGCGGTCGACGCCGTTCGCCGAACGGGCATCCCAGTTGCGGATGTAATGCAGCAGCGCCCGCGCGATCACCGATTTCGGCCCGCGCGCAAGCCCTGCCTCGTTCAGGTATTGATGCTGAAGATCCCACGCATAGCGCATCGGCGAATGCACGTAGCTTGCGTGGAACTGGTCCGGACCGCTCAGCACGCCCTTCGCGACCGCATACGAGCTCGACAGCACGATGTCGTATTCCGACAGATCGAACTGTTCGATGGCAAGCGGAAACAACGGCAGATAGCTGCGGTAGCGTTTCCGCGCGAACGGCAGCCGCTGGATGAAGGACGTGCGTACCGCGCGGCCGCGCAGGCACGACCGGTCCTCGAGAAAATCGACGAGGCTGTAGATATCGGCCTGCGGAAAACAGTCGATCATGTGCGCCAGCACCCGTTCGGCGCCGCCCGGCACAACCAGCCAGTCGTGAACGATCGCAATCTTCAAGTCCTGCCCCTGGTTCTTCATTGACATTCGATGTTGGCGGACCGCGCATCGCCGCGCGCCACCGTGATTGGCCAATTATCAGAAAGCCCCGTCACGACCGATGTGTGCTACCGCACATTGCCCCGTTCTAGCGCACCGGTACCGCCATCGCGCACGCCAGCCGCGTGAATCCGGAGCGTGAGTATGCTTTCGAACAGACTGGCGCATGCGGCATCCGCGATCATGACCATTGCCGCACCGCTCGGAACGCATCCATGCGGTACAGCATGCGGAAGGCTTCACGCGAGGACTGCATCATGGAATGGCATTGTTGTGAATTCGAACACCTGAGCGCCGTCGATCTCTATGCAATTCTGCGCGCGCGCAACGCCGTACTGGTCGTCGAGGATGCGCACACCCATCTCGACATCGACGGCAAGGACGCGGGCGCATTGCATGTATACGCACGCGTGCACAACGGCGACACGGCGGAAGTCGCGGCTTACGCGCGCATCCTGCCCGGCGACGACATCGATCCGGATGTCGTGATCGACAAGGTACTGACAAGCGAGGCATGCCGCGACGGCGATACGCTCGAACGCCTGATCGAACGTGCACTGACCACCGCGTTGGCCGCATGGCCGGATGCCGCGCTGCGCATGCATGTTCCGGCACCGCGCCAGGCGTTCTACAAACGCTTCGGATTCCGCAAGGCATACGGACCGTACCTCGAACAGGGTGCGCCGTTCGTCGGTCTGATCCGGCCCGCCGACCGCGCCGCCGGGGCCCTGCGCCAACTGCTGTCCCGAGCCGTTTCGACGCGCCTGCCCCGACACGACGACGCGCACGCCGACGGACGCGAGCACAACCGGCTACCCGCCGATACCGGAGCCAATCGATGACCCGTACCCTTCGCCCCGTTCCGGAACCCGACCTTCCGCGCATCCTGCCGGTGATCCTCGCCGGCGGTTCGGGCACCCGCCTCTGGCCGCTGTCGCGCGAGCAGTACCCGAAACAGCTGATCGAGCTGACCTCGAACGAATCGCCGCTGTCGGCGACGGCGCGTCGCCTGAACGGCATCGCGAACGCGGCGCTCGGCGACACGCTGCTGCTGGTATGCGGCGAACAGCATCGCATCATGAGCGCCGCGCAAGTGGTCGACCGTGCGGCGCCGGCCCGCATCCTGATCGAGCCGGCTGCGCGCAACACGGCGCCGGCGCTCACGCTCGCAGCACTCGATGCCAGCGCGCTCGAGGACGATCCCGTGCTCGCGGTCATGCCGGCTGATCACGTGATCGCCGATGTCGGCGCGTTCCAGGACGCCATCGCGCGCGCGGCTCGTTACGCGCAGGAAGGCGCGATCGTCACGCTCGGCGTGCTGCCGCGCCGCGCTGAAACGGGTTACGGCTATATCCAGGTAGGCGCGGCGCGGACGAGCCGTCACGGTGGACAAGGCGGCTATTCGATCGGGCGTTTCGTCGAGAAACCCGATGCTGTGCTCGCCGAACGCTACCTGCAATCGGGCGACTACTGGTGGAACAGCGGGATTTTCGTCACCCGCGCGTCGGTCTGGCTGAAGGCCATTCGCGCGCTTGCGCCAGAAATCCATGCGGCCTGCGACGCGGCGTGGCGCGCGGGCGTCGCCGAGGATCCGTTCTTCCGGATCGACGCGGCGGCCTTCGACGCGTGCCCGCCCGACTCGATCGACTACGCGGTCATGGAGCGCCTCGCCGAAAACAGCGAGCTCGGCATCGAGGGGATCGTGTTGCCGCTCGCGGCCGGCTGGTCGGACGTCGGCACGTGGGATGCGATCTGGGAAATCATGCCGAAGGACGATCAAGGCAATGTCGCACGCGGCCCGATCGTGTTCGAGGACACGCAGGACAGCTTCGTGCGTTCGGAGGGGCGCCTCGTCGCGTGCGTCGGCATGAAGGATGTCGTCGTGATCGAAACGCCCGACGCGGTGCTGGTTGCGAACAAGCACGACGTACAGCGCGTGAAGAACCTCGTCGCGCGCCTGAAGAGCGACCGGCGTCCGCAAGCGAGCGAGCACCGCAAAGTGCAGCGCCCGTGGGGGCATTACGATTCGATCGATCTCGGCGAACGGTTCCAGGTGAAGCGGATCGTCGTCGAGCCGGGCAAGCGGCTGTCGCTTCAAATGCACTATCACCGCGCCGAACACTGGATCGTCGTGCGCGGCACCGCGAAGGTGACGCGCGGCAACGAGACCTTCCTGCTCAGCGAGAACGAGTCGACGTATATCGCGGTCGGCGAGGTGCATCGTCTCGAGAATCCCGGCCGGATCCCGCTCGAGATCATCGAGGTGCAATCGGGCAACTATCTCGGCGAAGACGATATCGTGCGCTTCGACGATCAGTACGGACGCGCCGTCGTCGGCACGCTGCCGGCCACGCATGTGGCGCCGCTCGATTCACGGGAGCCGCATGCGAAAATCGTCGAGGGCGACGTCGTACGGTAATCACGGGCAGCGCGCCGTCAATCGATGCCGCGCTGCGACCGGCGCGGCTGCCTGAGCGACTCGCGCACGCCCGGCAATTGCGACGTGTCGGCGCCCACCACGTCGATCGAGCGCGGCTGCGCGACCGGGGGCTCGCACTGTCCGCCCCGCTTGTCGCCCGCGGTACAGCCGCCGGCACCGCCCACCTGCACCGGCATGCCGCCGATCGCGGACAACCGGTTGTCCGCGATCCGGTATTGCGACACGTTTCCCCATACGCGAATGCCGGCGAATCGTGCGCGTGACACGTGGTTGCCCACCACGACCACGCGCGTCACCGAGCCCGACCATGTACTGATGTCGATCGCCGCCTGCTGCGTGAGCGGACGCGGATCGGTGCGCCCCACGGCCGTCTGGATATCCGAAATCTCGTTGTTTTCGACCAGCACGCCCGTCGCGCCGTAAGTCTTGTAACTGTCCTCCTGCGCGACGAGAATGCCCGCGCTCACCTGCACATTGCGCACGACGTTGTTCGCGATCGTCACGTCCGCGCCACCGACCACCGTGATTCCGCGCCCCCACGCATTGCCCTCGAGCGAATTGCCGGTGATCAGCACGTTGCGACAAAGCACGTTGTCGCCCTGGTAGCTCACCACGGCAATCATGTCGTCGCCGGTGCCGCGCACGACATTGCCCTGAACCAGCACATTGCGCGCGCCGTGCGTCATGTGAATGCCGTCGGCGAGTGTCGACAGCACCCGATTGCCGACGATCGCGACGTCCGATCCGCCAAACACGAATATGCCCGCGCTGGCGCCGCCGTCGATGACGTTGTCGAGCACTTGCACGTCGTGCCCCGTCACCTCGACCTTGGTCGACTCCGGCGTGTCGAGACGCGTCGCGCCGGTTCCCGTGATATGAAACCCGACGAGCGTCGTACCGTCGCCCCGCATCTCGATCGTCTGATTGCCGGGAGCGGTCGCAATCAGCGTCGCGCCGAAACCCGACAGCACGACATGCCGCTGCCGCACGACCAGCGAACGGCCGACAACATACCGTCCGGGCATGAACACCAATCGCTGGCCGGGCTGCAGCACGTCCAGCGCGCGTTGCAGTTCATCAGCCTGATCGGCGGCATCCGGGGCGGGATGAATGTACGCATCCGGTCTGTCCGCGTGAATCGCACCCGGTGCGGATGCTCCGGATGCAGCCTCGGCGAACCCCGGCCACGATAGTCCGCCAGCCATCATCATGCCGGCTATGCCGGTGCATACGCGAGACAGGCATTGCGATCTGCGCATATCGAATCGTTTCCATTGAACAAGCTGGTTCACACGGCAGGGCTACGCCAGATGCCCGGACGTCGGCTGTCCTCGCCTCGGTGGTGCATTGCCTTTCCGCCGGCAGTTGGCCGCTGACCCACGACACGCCCGAGAATCCACCCGGCGAACGAATCAGCCGGTCGCATCACCCGATGCGAACACACGACTTCCCCGACGCGACGTGAGCGTACGCGCAAGCTTCACGAACGGGGCTTCACACAGTCGGTAGCCGGCCCACGACAATGGAATCAAAGGCACGACCGGTACGACCATGTAAAGACCGAGCGGCCATCCGACAATGTGGAAACGCTGACACAGCCAGAAAGCCGCGAAAAGCGGAAGACTGTGCAACAGGTAGATCGAGTAACTGATCTTGCCGATCCATGAAAGCAGACGGATACGAAGCTTCAGCAAGGTTGCCAGTAGCGCGAATGTCGCGATGCCGATCATGTAAGCGAGCGAAATCGGAAGGTGAAACATGTTGTGATGTCGCCAATCATCGATGGCCCCCACAAGCGCAATGCCGACGACCGGTATCGTCGCATAGGCGACCGCCGATCGGTAAGTCACGGATAGTCGGGACAGCGCGCCGCTTCTGGCCAGTCTGACATGCAGCCGTTGCGAAGGGTTGTCATACGCCTGGCGAAAGCAGGCGCCCCAGAACATGATGCCAAGATGATACGGCATGGTTTTGTACTGACTGAGAAGATCGGCCGGGAAGAGCCGCAATTCGAGCGTCAACACGAATAGGCCGCATAACCCGACCGTGACAAGACACAGATGGAGCATCCGGTGAAGCGCCCCGCACCAGAACAAAATCAGACACACCCCGTAAAAATACAACTCCGTTTCCAGCGTCCAGCCGTGTGGCAGGATCAGACTTTCCCCGAACGCAACCGGAATCATGGTCACATTTGCCAGAATGCCGTGAACGTCCATTCTCTTGTCGAACAAATACCAATGAACGAAATACCCGGCAGGAAGCGCCAGCCAATAGGCAGGATACAGCCGAAGGAATCGTCGGACGAGGAACCGCTTCGTGCCCACGCCGATCTCGCCATGCAGGCTGGTTGGAATCAGCATACCGCTGATCGCGAAGAACATGACCACACCGATTCTTCCGAAATTCACGGAGCGTTGCAGGGTATCAAGCACATGCTGTGAACCGGCAAGAGGGACGAACCGTTCGGCATAGTGTGTCCATATGACGAGTATCACCGCAACGGCACGCATGGCGTCGATATGGTGAAACCGCTCCGAACTCATCGCTTTTGACATGGCAGGAATGGTGGAGACTCAAGGCACAAGGCAACTCGTATACAACATCGGAAAATCCGTTTCCGGAATGACGAAACAGACGGAGACGCCCCGCATATGTTCCCAAACGAGCGATTGCCCGCGGTGACCGAGCATGCTTCGACAACTGGGTGGCGGAGCACACTGCTGGATGACGAAAACGCCAGCTTGACCACAGCATTCAGGATTGCCTCGCGTGGTTCATTTGAGATCTGAATACTTCGCATCGACCCAATACCACCAAGCAAGTGCGAGAACCGCATAAAACACCGTACGCGAGCCGAACATCATCCAGTATTCACCTTGCTGAACGGCGAAGGTCGCATATGAAAAGACCTTCGCCATCAGCCATAGCATCACGACCCCGCCGCGCATCGCGACCAGAATCTGCAGCGCACCGAGCACGCCGTACACGAGGCCGGTCATCGCGACAAAGAGCGCGCCCCCGCCATAGCCGAACCAATACACGGGCACGGCCATGTTCCCCATCGTGAAGGTCACGTCGTCGAACATATAGGCCCTGAGCACGCTCGGCTCGGTGTACGACTTCATCAGGTCACGCAGGCCGCTCGGTTCGGAACCGTCGAAAAAGGTGGGCATTGTCCAGGAACCGAGAGAGTGCACGAACCGCCAGAACGCATCCGTGCCGCCAAACCTCGGTGCCGTGAACATATGCGCATCGTTGTCGACCACGTACCAGGGTTGACCCTGCAGCAGGAAGCGCGAAGAGAGCATGTCGGCTACTTCGAGCCCCTGCCCCCTGTAGGAGTAGAAAATGGATGCGGCGCCGAGCAACAGCGCCAATCCCGCACCGATACCCAGATAACGAACCACCGGCTTGCCGTTCATCGCATGAATCGAAATGAACGGGGCAAGCGAGCACAGCCCGATGTGCAGCACGGCCATGAATTGCTCGCCATGCATCACATTGAGCGCCAGGTCGACAGCCATCGTCAGGATCGCCGCCACCCGGATGCGCTTGTCGGAGCTGGTGGCGATGGTGCCCATCAGGAAACCCATGAAGGACTGATTGTTCAGGAACAGGTTGAACATCATCCCGTTCGATGAATCATTTCGCAGCGCATATCGATTGATGCCGGAAAACAACGAGAACCCCGACGTCAGGCCGGCAATCACACCGATCGCGATAATCGTGGCCGCGAGCCCGAACCCCATCGCGATGCTGATCGGTTGCAACGTTATCCGCGCCCTGATCGGCTCACGCACCGGGCGTTCGTCCAGAAATCGACCGAACGCAACGAGTGCACAGACCAAAAAAATCACGTAGAACGTCAGGAGCCGGCTGAACGCCCCGGTCGCATCGCCGACGACATCGGTTTCCGTCAGGTAGCCGCCGTCCTCCAGTCCCACGCCCGCCAGGAATGCGGTCATTCCGATCGCCAGCACGTAAAGCATCGACACGGCAAACACCGGACGTGATCTGACCAGGCCGACGAGCCCCAGTGTTGCCAGCAGCAACGTGCACACGGCGCTCGATTTCGCCATGCCGAGCGCCGGCATCACCGCGTTGAACAGCAATGCAAGCGTGAATAGCGTCAATACGATCACGCCGGTTGCGGATACGAAGCCGCCGTTGCCGCCCAGTGTTCCCGTCGTCCTATCCATCGTGCCGCAACCCGAAATTCGTTCCTTCCGTCACGCACCTGCACCATGCAGCTGCGCGCCGATCGCAGGAGATCAGGGACATGGCGAACTGCATCCGGGAACGCATGATCGACCTGGGTGCGACGAACGACATGACTCGCGCCGTATCCGTATCGACCTGACGTTTTCTTCCCACTCCAGCCCGACTATTCATTTGCCACGCTCCGCGCCAATCGATATCACGCAACGCTTCTGAACAACTCCTTTCTTACTCGCGCCCATGCCCTGAACAAAAATGCATCGGACGGGACATGGCGAGGATTGGCCTGCGTCCGGGTTTCCTTCGCATGTCGACGAGCGTTCGCGGAATAGCCGTAGTGAAACGGTGACGGCTCGAAGCCATTGAACACCAGGCCATCCACATCGGCTCCGAACTTCTTCAGGTTCTCGATCGCTTCCGCCACGCCGGCGTAGCTGACCGAACCTTGCCGCACCACCATCAACGTGATGTCGGCGAACCTCGACAACATGGCGACGTTTGCGGCCGGATGGGCCAATGGCGCATCCATGATGATCACGTCGTATGCACCTCGCAGTGAAGCGAACAGCACCTCCAGCTTCTCGGTGCCGTACAGGTTCCGCGAAGGCTTGCCCCCTTTTCCGGCGGGCAGCACGTCCAGATTGTCATGAACGCGCGAGATCGCCTTCTCGAGATCGAGCGATCCGTGCAGCACTTCCGACAAAGACTGCTCGTATTGCACCGGCAAGCATCGCTCAATGCTCGCCTGGCCCGCATTGGCACGCACGAGCAAGGTCTTGAAACCGCTGTCCGCCAACACACAGGCAAGATTGGCGGAGATCATAGACTTGCCCTGCCCCGGCTCGGGAGACGTAATCAGAACGGTCTTCCCGCTGCCTCGATCGGTGGACATCTTGCAATGCAGCAACATGGCCAGATCTGCGATCGCTTCGGCGAGCGGCGTATCAGGGTGCTCCCTCACGGCCATGAAAGCCGACCTGTCGTTCAAGTCGGCCTCGATCTGTTGCGGCGATGACGGGAGTACGCCCAGCAGCGGGACGCCGACCATCGATTCCAGATGTTTCGGATCACGAACACGCCTGAAAAACAACGCCAAGCCTTGTGCCACGGCAATGCCCAGTATCAGCCCGACCACCGCGCCCAACACGATCACGAGCATTCGCTTCGGTCGAATCGGCTTGTCGCTCACGTCGGCCTTGTCGATGATCGACGCATTGCCGACCGTGCCTGCTTTCGCAATCTGCAACTGCTGCGTGTTGTTCAGCAAGCCGACATACAGCTGGTTATTGACTTCGACGTCTCTCGCCAACCGCAAATAGGTCTGCTGCTGCGACGGCAAGTGCGCCACTTTGCTTTTCAATTCGGTCGATTGTTGATCGAGCGTCTTCAGCTTGTTGACGACGGCCGCGAGCTGGGGCTGTCCGGCAACATACTTGGATGACAGGTCCTGATACTCGAGCTTGGCTTCGAGCCGCGCCTTGTCGACAAGCGCCAATTGGTCAATGAGCAGCCTGACATCGCCTTGCGAATCGATCGACCCTTGCGCGTTGCGGAACGTGTTCAGCGCCTGCTCCGCCTGCTCCAGCCGCACCTTCACGGCCGGCAGTTGCGCATCGAGGAATGCCTGGCTGCGCTCGGCATCCTCTGAACGCCGTTTCGCGTTGACATCCAGATAAGCCGCTGCAATGGCGTTGAGTAGTCGCGCAGCAAACACCGGATCGGGATCCTCGAGATTGAGCTGCATGATGCCCGACTGGCGTTTCGTTTCCGCCCCGCTCAACTTGGTCAGGATGGCGTCGAGTCGCACGGGCGTGGCAACCCGCCGTACACGGAACTCCGTACCGGCGCGCGCCACGATCCGCGACACATCCACGCGATAACCGTTACCTTCGCTCGGCGTGCCGATTACCCCCTTCAACACCTCCTGACCATCGCTGTCCTTCAACAGGAATCGGTCGCCTTCGAGATAATCGAACTCCAGCTTCTTGCCAAGCTGCGCATCCGGGACGTCGAATTTGTTGAATTCGATTCGTTCGCCGCCCCACGCCCAGAACGGGGTATTGAACAGCGGGATGACGAGACCATTCGCGTCTTTCGACAAGACCGAACCCAGAAAACCCGCCACGAGCGGAATCCGGTTACTGACTGAAACTTCCGCCTGCGCGGCGGTTGCCTCGATCGCCTGCGTGACGACCGTGCGCGAGCGAGCGATATCGATTTCGCCGACTACGGCAGAATTCTGAATATCCAGCGCATTCGAAATCTCGGAGAGCGAACCCAGCGCGCTATGCTTGTTTTCCTGGACCTGTATCAGCGTATCAACCGAGTAAATCGGCGTCGCCGAAATAGCATACATGAATGCCAACAGCAGACACGCCAGAAAAACCGAAATAAACGCGCCCCGATAATGAAATACATTCTCTAGTAATTCGGCCAGTGTAAAACGGAACGCGTCGCGAGAAATATTTCCCGTTCCGTCCCGGTACCCATTAGGCGAGGTTCGATCCAGTGCCATGCATAAACTCCCAAAATGCCGCCTTGCCAGGCTTCACGTTGCGGCGCGTACTCTTGGTCATGCGTGCCGCGCGACGCGTACCAGGTCGCGCCATCCCGAGCGCCTGCCCTGTATCCGACCGCAGGTCGGCAAAAAGTACGTCACTGAACCGTTGCGCCAGGAGCGTCAATGATTCTGTTTGTCCCGGCCACTATGCGATAAATGCCCGGTACGCTAAGTGCGATGGCTTACATTAATAAGCACTGGTGGTGCGAATCACTGGGTTGCCACCCTGTCTCGTGCTATGTTAAGTGCGCATTGTTTCCGCTTCCGGCGACCCATGACAATACTGTGGCTCGATGGCGCAATCAGACATAAGACGTGAACATGTCCTTTCATATCATTCATCGCGCCACCTCGTTTTGACGATCGTTATCAAACGAGGCGACACAGAACCATTGACATCGGGGTGTCGAGGTGAAAAATCTTCCAACCCAGAAGGCACGGCGAGTATTAAATTTATTTAAATTGTTTCTGAATACAGGCCTATCCGGCCGGCAGATCGGCCGGCTTACCATGCTGAATGACGATATGAACAACTCCCAGCTATTCGATGCGCTCGCGCTGAAAAAGAACGCCCCCGCAGCGCGTCGAATGCGCGCCGCGCTCTCCCTGGCGATGTCCACCCTGCTTTCCGCGTGTGCGTTCGCGCCCGGCCAGCACATGGCAGAGCCGGCTGCCTTGCCGGTCACGACCGCCGACAATGGCGACGTGACCAGCGACATGAAGGTCGCGGTCAAGCAGATCGATCTGACGCTGATCAACCAGATTCACACGGAGCAGAAGCACCGTACCGCGTGGTCGATTCCGAGCAATTTGCTCGGCAAGCCGAGTGCCTACAAGCTTGGCCCGGGTGACGTGTTGCAAATCACGGTTTGGGATCACCCCGAATTCGCTGCCGCTGTCGGCCAGCCAACGCAGAACACGAAGCCCTCTGACGCAGCACCCGGTTTCGTTGTCGATAGCGACGGCAACGTGCAGTTTCCCTACGTGACGCGACCGATCCGCGCGGCCGGAAAGACCGCGGCACAGGTCCAGCGGGAACTCGATGCCGAACTCAGGAAGGTGTTTGTCAAACCGCAAGTGACCGTTCGCGTGGCATCGTTCCGTGCCGAACAAGTGTATGTAGACGGCGAAGTACGCGCCCCCGGTTCGCAGACGATCAACGACATTCCGATGACACTGGCCGAAGCGGTCAATCGTGCGGGCGGCTTTGCGCCGACCGCGGATCAGAGTCGCGTGACGGTCACGCGCAACGGCGAGATCTATCCGGTGAATGTCGCGCAGATGACGAAGACTGGCAAGAGTCCCGCCACGATCATGCTGCAGCCAGGCGACCTGTTGCATGTGGGTGCTCGCGACGACAATCCCGTCTATGTCATGGGTGAAGTGAACAAGCCACAGGCCGTGCCGCCCCAACGCGACGGCTCGCTCACATTGAGTGCGGCTCTTTCGGAGGCCGGCCAGCTCAACCAGCAGACGTCGAACGCCAAACAGGTTTTCGTGCTGCGCAAGGCCGCCGACAGCGAGCCGGTCATCTTTCACCTCGACATGAAGTCGCCCGTCTCGATGCTGCTCGCAAATCAGTTTCCACTCGCATCGAAGGATATCGTGTATGTCGACAACACAGGACTGGTCCGCGCGAGCCGCGTGCTGAACCTGTTGCTGCCGGCGATCAGCGCGGGGTTGACCGGGGCGCTTGTCACCAAGTAATCGGCATATCGGAAGGACGCAAACGGCGGCGCTCGTCGACTCGCATCGCACCACGGCAGCAGCGTGGAAGGATGGCGAGTCCGACGCATCACGCTGCCGCTGCCACCGCCGCCGAGCGGACGGCGCGTGAATCGCATCAGCCCGAACGCGCCGACAGATTGATCAGACCGACCCGGTCGCGACAGAGTACATACGCGAGCGCGATGGCGACGGCCGTTTCGGCGATCAACACCGCGATAGCCGCCCCGCGCTCCGCGAACAGCATGGCAAGCGGCGGCAGCAGTGTCACGTTCAACACGCCGGACGAGATCAGGATGACGCTGAAGGCGCGCTTCATGCCCATCGGCAACATCGTTTGAACGCCGAACAAATCAGTCATACATGCCATGAACGGCACCAGCGCCAGCCAACGCAGCACGCCGACCGTCGGCGCAAACGAGCTGCCGTACAGGATACGAACGATGAACGGCGCGCAGGCGTAGATCGTTGCCGACATTGCCAGCACCCCCGCGCCCTGCAGAACGATCAGCTTTCGCAAGAATGCAAACGCATCGTCACGTGCGTGATGCATCAGGTACGTAACGTGCGGATAGGTCGCGGCTCTCAGCGGTTGCAGCAGACCGACTGCGGCCCGGATCAGCTTGTCACCAGCGGAAAAATAGCCGGCGGCGACACTACCCGAGACGATACTCAGCAGAACGGTATTGGTCGATGCGTAGAACGAGATCGACGTCGACGCCAGAAATACCTGCGAACCGCCTTTCAGGGCGGCTGCGATGTCCGCGAACCTCACGCCGACACGTTCGATCTCGCGACGGAAGAACAGGTAGGCAAGCAACGTCACCCCGCAAAGCAACGGCACCGCAGCGTTGATGGCAACCGCATGCAGGAGATCGTCCGGCGTGCGCACCCACATGAAGAAGGCAACGACACTGCATGCACGGTACACGACCACCGTGGCACTGTAGACGCTCAACTTCTGGATTCCCTGAAAGTACCAGCCCGGCGTAAGCGCGGCACCGACCGCCATCCCGAACCCGGTCAGCAGGGCCGTGCGTTCTGCCGCGAAATGCGGGATGAGCAGAGTCAGAATGAAGAGGACGGCAAAGCCGGCGACCGTGATCGCCCATTGGGCGCAAACCGTTGCCCAGAAAATTCGGGATCGCTCCACCCTGCCGTCCGCCAGCGCGACACGCGGCGTCGCTGTCAGGTCGAAGCTGTAATTGGCAAGATTGATGAAATACGTCGTAACCGCCAGCACGAACGACAACCGTCCGTATTGCTGGGGGCCGAGCACGCGCGTCAGCAGGGGCAACGTGACGAGCGGCACGACGTACGTCGAGATTTGCAATGCGAACAACAAGGCAAAATTTTTTCGGACAGCGGTCATCGTGCGTTCTGGGCTGAGAGGAAACAGTATGCCGACTGTCAATGTGCCCACGTTCGCGGTACATCCGTACCGATGCCGAGTACGGCACACAGCGACGACGCGTAGCATTCGACCGAATAACGCGACCAGTCGTAGTGACGATTTTCGCTATCGAGATGCGCGCGCAGTTCGGCGAGCGCGCGCGCGAAGCCTTCGGACGTGTTCCGGTAGAGAATCTTGTTGCCGATCTCGTCACCAAAGGTCGATAGGCTTCCGATGTCGTGCACGAGCGCCGGCAGCCCGAGCATCGCCGCCTCGACGATCACGAGGGGCGCATTTTCCACCCAGATCGAGGGCAACACGAGGGCATCATGCGTGGGTAGCGCGGCGAACAACGTTGCATGATCGAGGCGCCCGGCGAAACGCAGCCTCCCCGACTCGACGAGTGTCGCGTGTTGTTTCTCCAGGCCGGTCCGCTCCGATCCGTCGCCGTAGACAGTCAGCGACGCAATCGCGTCGCCGGCCGATTCGCTCATGAGCGCGAGAAACTGACCAAGGCCCTTGTCCGCGTCCACGCGACCAACGAACGCCAGATCGAGGCGATCGCCCCGGACGGGTTTGGGCGGACGGGGAACCAGCGTCGAGTCGATCGGATTCGGTACCAGTGTGGCGCGTGTTCGCCCACACTGCGCAATGAGGTCGCGCATGAACGGACTCGGACAAAGGATCTCGTCAAACAGGCCAAGCGGATCGAAAAGCGCATTGACCGCATGCCAATGCACCTTCTTCGCGACGTCGTGAAGAAAGCCGCGCGGGCTCGCCGTAAGAGCAATGCGCCGGGCGCGATGCAGTTGGTCAATCGACAACGGTTGCGCGTGGCCGCGGGAATAGACAAGCAGGCTCGGGTTGTAGAACAACAGATGGTAATCGTGCGCGGTCATGAACAGACCACATGCCGATTGCCGCTTGTAGCGAGCGAGCACGGGCAGAATCGCGCTCGACAGCAGGTTGTGGTAATTGTGCACAAGGATTCGTTGCGGGCGAAACCGATCGAGCAGCGTGACGAGCGCACGCGCAGCGGCAGGCGACCACGCACGTGCGCGTCCGCCGCTTTCGACATCCCGCAATGCATGCTCGTCGAAAGTTTCGACCACAACGCCGTTGCTGGCACGAAGCACGTCGACGGACACCCGGTACACTTCCTCGGCCCCCCCCTTGCGAACGAAGTCGTTGATCACCAGCACACGCATCACGATCGACCTCGGTGGATGCAATGTCGCGAGTGCGATGCCACGTCATCGCCGGCATGACCGGGCCCGATTTTCGCGCGCTCGTTTCGCGCACCGGCGTCATCCCGTGCCGCATGCGCAAGATAGTCCGTTTCCCGCTGGCGGTAACGCCTATTCCACTTTCGATGTTCCCGGCACGCTTGCTTCATTGTCATTCCTCGACGGAGTCGCCATGGCGCTTGCGAACAGGCAACCCCATGAAAATTCGACACTGTCAGGATACGGTGACCGAAGCGGCGGATCTGTTCGTCCGGTTACGTTAGCGGGAGACTTTGGCAAAACCGCCACCGACCGACTCCCGGTGCCGCGCTCCCGAGACACTCGCACGGGGGAGACGCCGCGACGCCACCCGGTCAGGCCTGCGTGCGACGTCTGCTCGAACGTTATGAAGGCGCGTGCTCCGGTTGCGCGGGTACCGCGAATTCGGCCGGCGCGTACCAGCAGGCAAGCAGCGCAGCGCAACGGGTGACGACGTACTGCGCAGCGGCGTTGCCGTGCAACGAATGGTCGAGCGCGTCCTGCATGTCGACGGATACATTCGGCCAATGCGAGAACGCACGGGATGCGGGGCCGAAATTCCGGACGAGCTCGTCGACGCCCGAATCAAATGTGCCGTAGACGAGATGGGTACGGACGCCGCGAGCCGACATGTCACGCAGCAATCCCCGAGGCGTCTCGTTACCCGGCCGCCGGCCGAGATGCTCGCCGACACGATTGACGGGCACGGTCATGACGCCCGCGACCAAACGGAACAGGGCACGCAGGACCGGTCGCAGATCACGCCCTTCGAGTATCAGCCGACGCAGCTTGTGGCGGCTGCGCAGCGACGCCCAATAGCCGCGCATCGAATTTGTCTGGTTATTTACGGCATTCGCGAGCGTTTGTCCGCGCGGCCATATGAAAACCGGAAGATTGACCGCAATCACGCCGGCGAAATGCTCGCGCGCGGCCGCATGAAGCGACGCGTACGCTCCAGAGCAAATACCGAATGCAACGATCTCGCGATGCCCGTGCGCCTTCAGCCAGTCGGCTGCGGACGCGATATCGACGATCACCTGATCCGAATACGGAATGTCCGACTGATCGTCTCTCGCACGCAGGCCGCTGTCGCCAATGCCACTCGAATCGATGCGCAGGCTGCTGATACCCGATGCCGCGAGCGACCGCGCCAGTCGAACCGCAAACCGACCGTCGGCGACATGCGGATTGGCCGCCGTATTGGTAATCAACAGGGTCGGCGCGGCAGCGCGTCTGGTGCTGCCGGCCGGTTCGCACAGCACACCGACCAATCGCCCCGGCCCCACGGAGATCAACCGTTCGATACTGCCCTCCCCGGCCAGCGTCACGGCTGACTCGGAATCCCTCACGGAAACGCGAACGGCCGCCTCGGAACCGTCGTCGATCCAGTCCGCGATCGTATCGAGCAATCCGTCGGGTAGCCGCGACCAGACCGGCTCCCTCATGATGCCGCCCCAGTCGGGGCAGGTCCGCACATCTACCGAAACACCACGTGCCTGTAGCGCGTCCGACAGCGCAGGACCGTCGCCGTACGGCGCATCGACGAGCAACGCGCGCGCCGGCAATGCGTGAAATCGTCCCGCAGACTCGCACAGGTTGATGCCTCGGAGTGCCGCGACGAGATCATCGGGATACGCGTGCCCGAGCACCTGGAGAGGCCGTTCCTCTCGAACCGCATCCCGCACGGCCGGCGGCACGTTATCGAGCCAGCGTTGAGCGACGAGAGAAAGCTCGCGCAGGTAGCCGCGGCCGCGCACCACTGGCGCCAGCGCGACGAAGCGCGTGATTCCGGGGATGCCTTCCGCGGCGAGGAGCCCCAATGCTGCACCGGCGCGCACACCGACGAGTGTCAGCGTGTCCGACGCGACACGCTCGTGCAACGCATCAACGGCATGCCGAACGCTTGCGAGCATCTGCTCGAAGCGGCCAGCGTCGTGTTCGTCGCCCAGCGAGTCGCCGCTCGCCGGATAGTGGAATCGCAGCACCGGAAAGCCGCGATCGGCGAGATGCTCGGCGAGCGAGCGAACGAGTTTGTGAAGCCAGAGCGCCTCGTGACCGAGCGGCTCGCAAATCACGATGCCATGCGGGCGATTGCCTGCGTGAAACCAGCCGACACATCCGTTGAACTGAATGGGTGTCATGATCCGGTCCTTGCGCTGTACACCTGATGGCCCGATGCGTTGCTGGATGCCTGTCGCATGCCGCGAAGCACGCATCCTGGTACCGGAAACGACTGCACGTGCGTCCGGGTGAATTTCATCTCGCAGCCGAAACGAGGCTGCATGTACGCTCGGCCGCATAAAGCAAATCGGGAACGACTGACGTTGCGACGATGCGAGCCGACTCCCCGTAACCGGCTCCGTCCTTGCGTATCGATTTGGGTTCCCACGAAAAAACCTGTATGTGAAAACACCCGCATGCCCGACCGGGTCCGGCGAGTGCCTGTCGAGGATCGCCGGACCGGCAAGCGCCTCTGGGTTGAGATTGGTCTTGGTAATTTTTTTGGTCGGATGACGTTACATTTCCGCTCCTTACCCCCGAATCAGCTTGGCAGGCCAGACACGGCGGCCTGCTCGAATATCGACGATTAGGCCACTCAATCCCGACATATTTCGTACGCCACATTACATTTGCACAACGCGCCTTCCCGGACTTGCGGCGCCACTGCCACGCAAGGTTTGCCGCCGATCGTGCACGGTTGCCCCAACCGACCGCTCGGCACGGGCGAACGATGCTGACGCTCGCCGGTCGATGTGCAGACTTCCGCTCGGCTGCCGGACCCGCGCGCCCCGCACTGATCCGCCGTGTATCCAACGCCGCCCATGTGGCCAAGCGATTCACCGGGATTCATCGTCCGTCGGTCAAGGTAAGTGTCGCCGAACGGGGCACTTCGCCCGGCACGAACACCTTCGCATCGCTCGTCGCACGCACACGCACCAGATCGATCGCCGTCGCACAGCAGGATGTTGGACGGATACACGCCTGCCGCAATCATCGCCGGCAAGCTCACGTTCACCGTCTTGCCGCCGCGCGTCACCATGACTTGCGATCGATCGGCCGCGGTCGTGAAGCCGCGTGCGCGATCGATCGCTTCGGGCAGCGTCATCGGCATGTCGTCGACGATCTGCGACCCGGGCGAGCGCACTTCACCGTCGAGATAGACACGCTTGCTGCGATACGCCTGGATGTGCAGCGCAATCTGCGCTTGCGCACGTATTCGCCGAGTCGCCTGGTCGGCGCCGTGTGCGCCTCCGCCTCGGTCATCCCTGTTTGTGTAGTCGTTGACATCCTGTCGGCCGACGCAACCCTGCCGGTCGTGCTCCGGCCGGGTTGTTCACGCACTGATGCTTGATTGGACACCGTCTGGCGCCGTGTGTATGTGAGCAACCCCACCGAAAACCTATCTTCATACAAACATCCGACCGAGCGCCGTGGATCACACCGCCACCCCGCTGACCACACCGCCCGAAACCGGCGCCAGGCACCCGCGAGCGTGTTCGCCGGATCCGTCGTTGCAAAAAATGCGCACCGATCTGTGCGCCGTGCCGTGGAGAGCCGTGTCACAACGTCGCTGTGGCAACCCCGTCAACCGCCACACCATTTATTCAGCGTCGAACGTGAAGGTCAGAACCTGGCCGGTTGCCATGACGACATTGGCCCCCGTCGTCGTCTGAAGGTTCGCGTTGTCCGCAACCGTGCAGTTCCCGTTGGTCGCGACGATCTTGACCGACTGACCGTCTATGCCCCCCATCAGGTTCGTCAGCGTCGTCGGCAACGCATAGTTCGCCGTCAGTTTGCTGACACCGGTCACACTCGGCGTCGAACTCGTGCCGACGAAGCCATTGGCCAGAACCGCCTCACGCTCATCGGGAGATCGACCCGTTCCTGCAGAAGCGGGCGTGCCGTCAGGCCCGTAGCGGTGCCCACAACATATGTGGCCGGAAATTCTGCTGTCATTCAGGCGCTCCGTATCGTCGCAATTCAATCGCGATGCAAAGAAGTCAAAAAATGGGGAAATCTGATGGGAATGAGCGAGCACGATTGTTCGTACGCGCCCGTTGCAGAATAGAAGCGGCACTCCCGACAAACAGTGCGCGAAATGACCGAAGCCCGGTTCGATGCGCACGCAACGAACCGGAACACGCGTCGCCCTGTTTCCCCGCAAAAACGCTGCTCCCAGGTACTTCTTACCCCGACACACGCCCTCAATCGGGAACGATGACCGCCTTTCCGTCGCATCGCGCGACCGTGCCGAAGAAAGATCCGACATATCGGTATAAACACCGATGCTGTAGTCAAACTACATCCATACTATTAGCCGCTGCAGAGAATCGCTACATCCGATTCGGCAGCGTCGGGCGGCCCGTGCGTCGCCGTCCGCGTGCACCGATCGGGCCCAACCGGCCGTAACGATTCCCCGCCTGGCCTGGCATGCCGACGCGCCCCCACCCTGCAGTGCCAGCCGAATACGTCCAGTGCGAATCCACCGGACGTGCGCAGCTCCAGACATCATCCGCACAACCGGCAATACGATCATGGAGAACAACATGCGAGACACCCTCTGGCCGGCCGTCGTGCTGGCAGCAACCCTCTGCACCACCGCCTACGCGGGCGACGCCGATTTCAACGCGCAGGGCGACGCCACCGATGCGTTCGCGTCGGCCGCATCGGTTCGGCGCGCGGACCTGCTCGTGCGCAAGATGACGCTCGACGAAAAACTTCAGTTCATTCATTCGCAATACGAAATGTCGAAGGTGCCTGGCGGCGGCGCCGGCTACATCCAGGGCGTGCCGCGGCTCGGCATTCCCGACCTGAACATGGTCGATTCCGCGACGGGGTCCGGCAGCACGTCGCAGGCCAGCACGACGTTCCCCGCGACGATCGCCGTCGCCGCGAGCTGGGATCGCCGCCTGTCGTACGACTACGGCAAGCAGGTTGCGATCCAGTTGCGCGCGCAAGGATTCGGCATGGGTCTCGCCGGCGGCACCAATCTCGCGCGCGAGCCGCGTGGCGGCCGCCTGTTCGAGTATCTCGGCGAGGATCCGCTGCTCGCCGGCGACCTGCTCGCCGAACGCACGCTCGCCACGCAGCGGCAGAAAGTCATCGCGACCATCAAGCACTATGCCGGCAACGAACAGGAGCACGGCCGGATGGGCGGCAACACGCAGATCGACGAGCGCACGCTGCGCGAGCTCTACCTGCTGCCGTTCGAGATCGCCGCGAAGCGCGGGCGGCCCGGCAGCGTGATGTGCAGCTACAACCGCCTGAACGGCGCGTATGCCTGTGAGAACCCTCACCTGCTGAACGACGTGCTGAAGAACGAATGGGGCTTCCAGGGCCAGGTGCAATCCGACTGGGGCGCCACGCACAGCACCGCCGCCGCGATCAACGCGGGGCTCGACGAGGAAGAAGACGTCGGGCCATCCGTGTACCTGACGCCGGCGGCCGTCAAGCAGGCCATCGCGAACGGCTCGGTGTCGACTGCACGACTCGACGACATGGTGCGGCGCAAGCTCGCGGTGATGATCCGCGTGGGCGTGATGGACGATCCGGCCAAGGGTGGCGGCACGATCGATTTCGCGGCTGCGAACCGGTTCGCGCAGGCCGCTTCCGAGCAGTCGATCGTGCTGCTGAAGAACGACGGCAACCAGTTGCCGCTTGCCGCGTCGGCGCTGTCGCATATCGCCGTGATCGGCGGCCATGCCGATGCGGCCGTGTTGTCGGGCGGCGGCTCGGGCAACACGCGCGACCCCGTATCGGGATCGTTCGCGGGCTGCGGCGGCCTCACCTTCGGGTCATCGACCGGATGCAGCTGGTGGCGCAATCCGTGGCTGAAGGTCGACGTGCCCATCGTCGCGGCGATCCGCGCGCTCGCGCCGGCCGCGCAGGTCACGTATGCGGGCAACAGCGACCAGCAGTTGCCGTTCCGCGCCTACACGCAGCAGGAGATCGACCAGGCCGCGGCACTCGCGGGCCGTTCGGACGTCGCGATCGTCGTGGTCGCGCAGCCGGCCGGCGAGGATTTCGGCGATCTGCAGAGCCTGAGCCTCGCGAACCCGTCGAACCAGGATGCGCTCGTCGAAGCCGTCGCCCGCGCGAATCCGCACACGATCGTCGTCGTCCAGAGCGGCAACCCGGTGCTGATGCCGTGGAAGGACCAGGTATCCGCGATCGTCGAGGCGTGGTATCCGGGCGAAGCCGGCGGCAAGGCGATCGCGAACGTGCTGTTCGGCGCGGTCAATCCGTCCGGCAAGCTGCCCGTCACGTTCCCCGCGCGCGATCAGGATTCGCCGGCCTGGGGGCAAAACGGTGCGTTCGACAACGATCCCGTCTATGCGGAAAAGCTGAACATGGGCTATCGCTGGTATGACGCGCACAACATCAAGCCGATGTTCGAGTTCGGCTACGGGCTGTCGTACACGCACTTCGCGTATTCGGGGCTGTCGGTGTCGAAGCAATGGGACGGGTCGCTGAGCGTCGCATTCACGGTGCGCAACGACGGGCGCGTCGCCGGCGCGGAAACGCCGCAGGTCTATCTCGGCGTACCGTACAAGGACGAACCGCCGAAGCGTCTGGTCGGCTGGGAGAAGATCCGGCTGAATCCGGGCGAGGCGCGGCGTGTACGTGTCACCGTGTCGCCGCGGATGCAGAGCGTGTGGGATACGTCGCGTAACGGCTGGCGCGTGGTGCCGGGCGGGACGGTGTACGTCGGTGCGTCGTCGCGGGATATCCGGTTGCAGGGGCACTGAGCGGTAGTGGAAGAACGGAAGCGCCGCGTGCGTCGTGCGCGGCGCTTCCGTAATCCCCCGTCCGCACTGGCAAACCTTACCGGAACAGCAACGCCAGCAACGTCGCGAGCGCGGCAATCGCGACGATCCCCGCCGCCATTCCGGCCAGATGCGCGGCGATCACCAGACCGGCCGGCAATCGCGTCGATGCCGCGCCGCTCGCTCCATCTGCCGGCCCGGCTCGCGATCGCGCCGCAACGCCGGCCATCACACCCCGCTCCCTTCGAGCGTATCGAGCAACGGCCGGGCCAGATGCAGGACCTGGTACACCGTGCCCGCGCCGCCGCCGTCCGGTTCGTGTTCCGATACGAGTACACGCGTCAGCCGCCAGCGCAGCGGATCGAGGCTGACCGCTGCCGCGACCGTACCCTGCCGATCCGCCGCTTCGCGATTGCGCGCGATCTCCTTTGCCAGCGTCGCGTCGAGGTCGGCATCCGCCGGCAGGTCGATGGCTTCCAGCCGCACGAAGCGTCCCGTCGACGCACGGCCCTTGCGCGCATCGAGCGCGACCTGCACGTCGATCGGTGCGCGTCCGAAGCTGTCCGTCACGACCCGGTAGCGGCCGTCCGTGACGAACCCCGCGAACGCCCGTTCATTGCGCCACAGATAAAGCGACGCATAGCCGTTTTCCGTCGCACCATAGCGGCCCGCCTCGCGCAGCAGGAACCCCTTGAATACCAGGTCCGGCGTGTCGTCCCAGAGCCTGCCGCGCTCGCGCACGCGATTGCGGATGATGTCGAGGTCGTAGTCCGCCGGCAGGCGGTGCACGTAGTACGCGGTCAGCATGATCGACTCCTGGGATTGAAAGGGGAGATTCCGAACGGCTCGAGAACAGCGTAGAAGACCTTGAATCATTTGAAAAGACGATGGCAGAATATTTCAATGATTCATTTTTACAATGGATGAGTGCACGATGAAAACGCTCGACATCGAAGCCGTGCAGGCATTCGTGCTGACCGCCGACCTCAAGAGCTTCACGCGGGCCGCCGAGGCGATGGACACCACGCAGTCCGCGGTGAGCCTGAAGATCAAACGGCTGGAAGACGGCCTCGGCCGCCGCCTGCTGGAGCGCACGCCGCGGCAGGTTCGCCTGTCGGCCGACGGCACCGCGTTCCTGGAACCCGCGCGCGAACTCGTGGCGGCTCACCAGGGTGCGGTCGGTGCGTTCGGCGCCGGCCAGCGGCGGCTGGTGATCGGCGTGAGCCATCATGTCGTCGGCGCCGATCTGCCGATGCTGCTTCAACGCATGAGCGAAGCGGAACCGGGGCTCGTGCTGGAGATCCGGGTTGCCGCGTCGCGCGACGTGCTCGATGCGTTCGACCGCGGCCAGCTCGACGCCGCCGTCGCGCTGCAGCACGACAGCCGGCGGCTCGACGGTGAAACGCTGCTGTCGGAGTCGTTCGGCTGGATGGCCGCGACCGATTTCGAGTACCATCCGCCGCAACCGCTGCGGCTCGCGACGCAGGCCGAGCCGTGCAGCGTGCGCCGCATGGCGGTCGGCGCGCTGGACGAAGCCGGTGTCGCGTGGACGGAAGTGTTCGTCGGCGGCGGCGTGGCGACGATCGGCGCGGCGGTGTCCGCGGGGCTGGCCGTCGCCGCGCTCGGGCATCGCGTGGCGCCCGTCGGGTCGGTCGACGTGGGGACGCGATTCGGGCTGCCGCCATTGCCGACGCGCGACGTGGTGCTCTACTCGAACCTGACCGATGCGCGGGCCCGGCAGGCGCTGCGCACGCTGGGCGCGGCGCTGCGGTCGTCGGTCGGCGTGCGGTGAGGTTGCGCTTGAACGCCCCGGAGAAAAACATGCGCCCGCTGGACGAACTGATAAACGAACGCGAGTCCGCGCTCCCGACTTTGATCGAGTGGGCGGCAGCAGCCTGTCACCCTTGCGAAATACTGCCCGCATCCGATCGGCGTGGCGAAGTTCTGTCAGCACTTCAGGTATCCACCCGATCGACCCTGGGGGCAATCGCCTATTCGACCGGCGGCATACTGGTGGCAGGCGGCTACCTTCGTCTGCTTGGCTCAGGCCATCCCAGGCTGCTCAGAGACATCGTCGGCTGGAACACCGGGCGATCCTCCGGTTTTCTATTGATCGCTGACGATGCCGTCGGCGGCTTCTTCGCGTTGAACGGCGGCGCACTCGGGGAAGACACGGGTTCGGTGTATTACTTTGCACCCGACACCTTGAGATGGGAGCCCCTCGAGATCGGGTATAGCGACTTCGTGCGGTGGTCGCTCAGCGAGAAGCTGCATGACTTCTATGCAAGCTTGCGCTGGCCAGGCTGGCAAGCTGATGTCCTGCATCTGACGACGGATCAATGCTTCCACTTCTATCCGTTCCTGTGGACGACAGAAGGCTCGGCGGAACACGGCAGCCGCAAGGCGGTCAGCATTTCCGAACTGTACGCGCTTCATGTCAGCCCCGGATCCGCCACGTCACGGCAACCGTCATCGGGCCACGACCACTGAATAGCCGCCACCCGCTAATTCGGCGGCTGCCATAAATTCTTGTCGCGCAGACAGCGATCGATCGGAATGAGGCGTGCCCGGCTCATTTTCGTCACGTCGCCATCGTCAACGGACGCGAATACCATGCACGCGCATGTCAGATAGTCCTCTTCGTGAACCGACGAATACGTACTCGACTTCGTCGTATTCGGATACATGTCCGACTGACGAATGACCGGCCATTGCCCGGCCTCCCTGTCGACCATCCAGATCCGCTCGCTGTCGTGAAACTCGATTGCATTGTTCTTCGACGAATTCCTCGACAGATCCAGCCAGCCACATCGATCCACGGATGCGTTGGCATGGATCGGGCACGTCAACACCAACGCCGAATACAACATGCCGATCCATGTCTGAATACGGGGGACGAACCGCCACCGGGTATCGCGCATTGCCACCTCAATCAGGATTTCGGGGCAAATTTCCATTTGCCTTCGCTGTATTGCAGCGATACATACTTTTCCAGCCCGGTGCCCCAAATCATCATATCGCCGAGCTGGCGAAACGGATAAGATTCGGCCTCGTTACGGACCTTGTGTCCGTGCAACTGCATATCGATGGAATTTGCCCAATCCTCGAATCCCTGCGCAGCCCGTATCGAATACCTGACATCCGTCCTGTACGCACCCTCAAGATCTTTGTAAACGCTGCCGTTGATCCTCGACCGGTCCGACGAATCGCCGACAAAAAAATCCGCCTCGAGCGACGTGAAGCTATCGTACACATAGCGGCCAAAGCACAGGGCCTTCGACGACCCAGCGGCCCCGGATGTACCGGCTTGATTGCGCTGTTCGCGCACATACGGCTTCGCTTGCGGAGCAATGTCGTAAATCCGCTTTTCGTGTGGATAGAACTGAACCGGCCCGGCATTCCTGTTCTGTACAACCGTCCTGGTGACGAATCCAACATCGGCCAACGCCTCCATCAACGCCAGCGTATATTTGGTCTCGGTGTACACAGGCGCGTCGAAATCGTAGACGACAGGCCAGTTACGATAATCGTCGCAAACTTCGTCGGTCGTATAGCGCAATGCGTCCTGACGTGCAAACGCCTCTGCCTGAGTTTGGGAGGGGGGACTCGGGAACGTGATCGGAGCCTGACTGGATCGCTTGAACCACGCATAGCCTGCGATGGCGAGTACAACGACAGGAGCCATCAATATGGATATCGTCTTGAATCGCGTCTTCGCTTTCACGATCAATCACTCGCCGCAGTTTCCGGAAGGAATCGCGCGATACTAGCACGCAGCCTTGGACGACCCGGTTATCGAGAGATGCGCAATACCGGATCGAGACGGGTATTTTTTATTCGAACATCCGAATACGTGACCCGCAGTTCGCTTTACATCCTGCAATCAACAGTTGATGATTCTCGCGCTCAACATCCGCTCCCGAGCGGCGCATCCGGCAAACGCCGCACATCGCCGGGCATCCCGTGTTCGCCATCACGGGCGACGGCATATTCGCCACCATCGCACCATTCACATCGGTGCGTTTCGTCTCGATGTATCCGGCACATCGCCCGGGTCGGATTCTGATCGCATCGAAATGCTTCGATGCGCGCCACGGTAAAATTCGGTCTTCATCCCGCCCTTGCAGCCGACCAACGCCTGCCCGGGTGAGCATCAACAGAACCGACACGCCACCATCATCTTGATTTCCTTACACTTTCCCCGTCGCGACGCATGATGTACTCGCTCGCCACCACCTACATCCGGGAACTCGAGATCCGCAAGAGCCGCTTCATCGCGTACGCGATTCCCGTCGACGACCGCGACGCCGCGATGCAGGCGCTGCAACGCCTGCGCGACGAGCATCCGGCTGCCACCCACGTATGCTGGGCACTGCTGGCGGGCGGCCAGTCGGGCATGTCGGACGACGGCGAGCCGTCGGGCACGGCGGGCCGCCCGATTCTCGAAGTGCTGCGCCATCACGATCTCGACGGCGTGCTCGGCGCGGTCGTGCGTTACTACGGTGGCGTGAAGCTCGGCGCGGGCGGGCTGGTGCGCGCATACACGGATGCCATCGCGTCGGCGCTGCTCGATGCCGAGCGCATCGAACGCATCCGCTACACACGGCTCGCGATCGAAATCGGCTATCCCGAGGAAGCGCGCGTGCGCCGCTGGATCGAACAGGCGGGTTATGAACTGGTGGACAGCGCGTACGGGATGACGGTCAAGCTCGTGATCAAGCTGCCCGAGACCGCCGACGCGAATGCGCGAACCGAGTTGTTCGACCTGACGCAAGGGCGATCCGGCTTTCCCGATCTGTGACGACCGGCATCCGCCCGCCCCGTCATCCCGACTGCCGGCAAATTCCGCCGAAAAATCAGATAAGTCCGATAGAAAAATCGCGCGCCGCCACTTAATCTCACCGGGTTCCCGGCGACACGCGCTGCATGCGTTTTACCCTCGGCCAGCCCAGGCAGCACGCACGCCACCGGCCGAGGCGGCACGCCAGGGCCAGGCGTGCCGACATGCGGTTCGACACGCGTCGCCAATAATCAAAACTCAGCTACGGGATAACGGACGCATGCATCAAGTGCAGACACTGCAAGCCCAGCTTGCGGAACTCGATCGGCGCATCAGGGCGGCACGGAGCCGCGAACGCAATGCGGTGCTGGCGCAGGTACGCGAGATCGTCACGAGCTACGCGCTGACCGCGCGGGAAATCTTCGGGCAGGGTTACAGCGATCGCGCGAAGCTGTTCACCGTCGGCGTAAAGTATCGCGACCCGGCAACCGGCGCGACATGGAGCGGGCGCGGCCGCGCACCCGCATGGATCACCGGGCGCGACCGCACCGCGTTCCTGATCCGGGAGTAACGCGCGCCGCGTTGCACGGCGCGCCCCTTCATCGGATCGAATCCGCCCTGGCCGCTCAGTAAGTATCCGGCACGATCATGTCGTCCGGCGTCGGCCGGCGGATGTAATCCTCGTGATGCTCGCGCGGCGGCAGGTCGATCGGTGCGTGCGGCACCTCGTGATACGGCACCTGCTGCAGCAGGTGGTGAATGCAGTTCAACCGCGCGCGCTTCTTGTCGACGGCCTGCACGACCCACCACGGCGCTTCCGGAATGTGCGTGCGCTGCAGCATCTCTTCTTTTGCGGCCGTGTAGGCTTCCCAGCGGCGGCGGCTCTCGAGATCCATCGGGCTCAGCTTCCACTGCTTGAGCGGATCCTCGATCCGGCTCTGGAATCGCACTTCCTGCTCGTGATCGGTGATCGAGAACCAGTACTTGACGATCTGGATCCCGCTGCGCACCAGCATCTTCTCGAACTCGGGCACCGAACGGAAAAACTCCTCGTATTCCTCGTCGGTACAGAAGTTCATCACGCGCTCGACGCCCGCGCGGTTGTACCAGCTGCGGTCGAACAGCACGATCTCGCCACCGGCCGGCAGATGGGCGACATAGCGCTGGAAATACCATTGCGTGCGTTCGCGGTTGTTCGGCGCCGGCAGCGCCGCCACGCGGCAGACGCGCGGGTTCAGCCGCTGCGTGATGCGCTTGATCGCCCCGCCCTTGCCGGCCGCGTCGCGCCCCTCGAAAATGACGACGAGCCGGTGCCCCGTGCTCACGACCCAGTCCTGCAGCTTCACGAGCTCGCCCTGCAGCCGGAACAGCTCGCGGAAATACGCCTTGCGCGCCTCGCGGCGCTCCGGCGAAAACAGCAGGTCCTCGTCGCTGTCGAAGCGGCGATCGTCGAGCTCCATCTCGAGTTCTTCGTCGTAGGCGTCGACCAGATCTTCCTCGAAACGGCGCTGGCGCGCCTCCATCGATTCCATATCGGTGCGGTTGTCGGTCTCGGTACGGGTATCGTTGTCGCCCATGGGGCCTCCTTCCATCATTGACGCGGCCAAACTCCGACATTATCCCAGTGTCGCGCGTCAATTTCATGAAAAAGGGGCCGGCGCGCCGGTCAGAAGCGGAACGCGAGCAGCACGCTGGCCAGCACGGGGTTCGCGGAAATATCGAACGTGTTCGACGCGAGCTGCCGGTTCGGCTGGTCGATGTCCAGCGTAATCTTCGTCCGTAACGGGATATAGGTCACCATGCCGGTGATCCAGAACTGGCGCGTGATCTGGTAGCTTGCGCCGACAGTGAACACCGGCTCCCACACGCTCTTCACTTTTGCCGACACGTTGGTCTTCCCCGACAGCAGCAGGTCGCCGCCCGCATCCCAGATGCGCTGGAACAGCGCCGGGTCGAGCAGCAGCGACTGCAGGCTGCCGATGTCCGCGCCCGCCGCGAGCAGCCCGCCAAGCGACGCGAGCTTGCGCTGGAACACCGGATTCAGGTTCGTGTTCGTGAAGCGCGTATAGCTGATGCCGATGCCCGCGAACGGGCGGAAACGATCGTCGCGCTCGCCGAGGTAATACTTGAACACGACGGACCCGAGCCACGCGCGCGTGGTCGCGAGCGGATTGCTTTGCGTGTTCGCGAGATCGATCAGCGGCAAGCGCCCGTGGACGCCGGAAAAAATCCGGTCGAGCGGCAACGCGATGCTGCCGTGCCCGCGCAGCGTCAGCACCGGCGGAATGCCCCCGCCGAGTTCGGCCGCCCAGTTCTCCGAGAAAAAGTGGGTCAACGTGAACGCCAGCGTGTTCGTATTGCTGAGCGACAGGCTCGAACCCTGGTTCTGGAAGCTGTTCAGCCCCAGTGCGTCCGTGTGCGTGGTCACGGGCGTCGATCGGCCGGTCGTGCCGACGAAGTGCCAGCCGAGGCCGACCATGTTGCGGTCGTCGCCCATCAGTTGCGTCAGCAATGGCGGCGCCTGGGCGGCCGGCAGATCGGGCAGCCGCGACGGGTCGACCGGATGCAGTTCGTACGGCATCCGGTCGGCGTGGACGACGCCGCCGGCCGGTACGTCATCCGCCGTTGCATCGCGTGTCGCGGCCGGATCGCAGCCGCCGGCTGCGCCGTTGTCGTCGAAGCCGATACCGTCCGTACCATCGTCGCGCACTGCCGCGCACGCGCGCCCCGCGCTGCTGTGTCGCTGGCCAAGCGTGATCTTGCGCGCCGTCAACGGCACGGCGTCAGGCTGCGGCCCATCGACCGAATCGTCGCGCCCGCGGCGAGCCGGCCCCGCATCGGTCGCCCACGCGCTCGCATCGAACCCGTCCGCATCGCCGCCCGGCCAGAAGCCGATCCCGTCGGCGCCGGCCTGCCAGCGCGGCTCGGCGTTGCCGTCCGGCTGCGGTGCGCCATGCGCAGCGGCCGCGCATGCGAACAGCGTCGCGCCGAGCCAGCGCGACAGCGGACGCACGGCGCCCGGCCGCGCGCGGCGGCGGTCCTTGTCCCGGCTCGCCATCGGCTCAGGCCGGCACGCCGAACAGGCGTTGACGGATGCGGTACAGCGGCTCGAACAGCCATTCGAGCAGGCTGCGCCGTTCCAGCACGATGTCGGCCTTCAGCATCATCCCGGCCCGCAGCGACAGCGGCCGCCCTTCGAATGCCGGCGTGCGGTCGGCCAGCTCGACCCAGGTCTTGAAGTAGGTCTGCGGCGTGGCGGCATCGCCCGGCAGGTTCAGCTCCTTCGCGGAAAACGCGACGGGCGAGATCGACAGCACCTTGCCGCGATAGGTACCGAACTTCTCGACCGGATAGCTTCCGTACGCCACCTTCACTTCCTGCCCCTTCTTCACGAAGCCGGCCTTCGACGACGGAATGTAGACCTCGGCGATCAGCCCGTCGGCCGTCGCGGGCAGGATCTCGACGACGCGCGTGCCCGGCGGGTCGATCACGCCGCCCTGCACGACGTCGAGCCGCACGATCTGCCCGTCGGCCGGCGCGTACAGCACCTGGTTCACGTTCTCGTCGATGTTGTATTCCTTCGCGTTCAGCTCCTCCTGCTTGATCTTCAGTTCCGCGTTCGCGCCGTCGTACTTGCTCTGCATCGTGTCGAGGTCGCCGCGCAGCTTCATCGCATTCTTCGCGAGCTCGGCGCGGCGCAGCAGCAGGTCCTGGTACGCCTGCCCGGCCTGCAGGTACTGCGTGTTGACCTGGTTGTACTGCTCGAGCGTCACGACCTGTTCGTCGAGCAGCTGCTTCACGCGCGCGCGCCGTTCGCCGTACTCGTCGACGATGCGCTTCTGGTCCTGGATCTGCCGGTCGATCAGCCCGCGGCTCTCGCCCTGCGCGGCGATCTGCTGGTTGATCTGCTGCACCGACGACTTGTATTCGAGCCGCGCCGCGTCGATCTGCTGCGTTACCTCGACACGCTGCCGGTCGAGCGCCGCGCGCATCCCCTGCACGTTGTTCGCCTGGCTCACGAAGCTCGTGTCGCGCGTCACCGCCAGCAGCCGCTGGCCGGCCTTCACGTGCTGGTCCTTGCCGACGTAGACGTCGCGCACGGCCCAGCCCGGCGGCGCGCCGACGCCGATCAGCCCCGAGCGCGGCGTCAGCATCCCCGACACGCTCTCGGTGTTCGCGTAGCTCAGTTCGACGAGCGCAATCACGAACATCGCGAACATCGCGAGCGACAGGTAGCAGAAGAACCGCATCGACACCGGCACGTCGACGACACCGTGAATCACGGTGCCGAAGGTCGTGCCGCGCGCGAGCTTGCGCGACGGCTTCTGTTCTCGGAGGGCGGAGTTCCAGGTCGGCATGGCGACGGCTCGTCAGGAGCGACGCCGCGCGGCCGCATCGAGCAGCGGCGTCGGCATCAGGTAAGGCGTGAAGTGTTCCCAGAAATGCCACTGCTCGGGCTGGCGCACGAGCGCCTGCTCGAGCCGGTCGACGATGCGCTGGTGCGTCGCGCGCACGGGCGTCGCGTCGTCGTCCGCGCCGAGCATCGGCGCGATCGGGCTGGCCGCGAGCTCGGTGAAATGCACCGCGCAGCGATCGCGGAACGGCACGCCCGTCGCATAGGCGACGAGCAGCGGAATGCCCTGCTCGACCGCGAGCTTCACGCCGCCACCGGCCATCCGCACCCAGCGGCCGCCGAGCCGGCAGCGGTTGGTCTTGCCGAACTTGCCGTGCAGGTCGGAGAACAGCAGGAACACGGGCGCCTCGCGCCGCAGGCTCGTGATCAGCCGCCGCAGGTGTACACGCTCCTCGATGTCGATGAACTCGACAACGCCTGCGCCGTATTCGGCGACGAGCCGCAGCGCATCGTCGAAGAACGCTCCCGGTGCATCCCGGTGCAGGATCACCATCAGCTTGCGGTCGTCCGGAATCATGAAGCGCAGCTTCGTGACGAACAGCATCAGGTTGCCGAAGTGCAGCCCCGCGAGCATCAGCGGGCCGCCGCGCGCGAGCGCCGCCTGCAACTGCTCATCGCCTTCGCACGCCATTGCGTCGATCATCGACTTCATCGATTCGAGGCTGTGCGTGCGCAGCTTGAGCCCCGCGAACTCGGCCTCGAACAGCTCCCGCACGATCGCCGCCGACACTTCCCGCACGCGTCGCGGATCGTCGTTCAGGTGCGCGCTCAGCATGTATGCGACCGCGCGCTCGATCGACTCGCGAATGCACGGAAAGCAGCGCAGGCATGCGCCCGAGCACCAGCGCATCAGCCGCAGCCCGCGCGCGGGCGACGTGCGCAGCGCGACGGCGCGCACCGCGCGCCGCACCAGGAACGCATACGAGAACGGATTGAGCAGAAAGAGTCGTCCGAGCATCACCGGTTCTCCTCGGCCGAACGCCACGCGTCGGTCGCATCGGTCAGTACACCGTCCTGCATCTCGTAGATCCGGTCGACCATCGACAGGATCGACGCGTCGTGCGTGACGAGCACGATCGTGCATGGCAGCGTCAGCACGTTGCGGCAGATCTCGTGCGTCGTCGCCTGGTCGAGGTTCGACGAAAATTCATCGAGGATCAGCAGGCGCGGCTCGCAATACAGCGCCCGCGCGATCAGGAGGCGCTGCATCTGCCCGGCCGACAGGAATTTCTGCGTATCGCCGAGCGGCGTGTCGTAACGGTGGTCGAGCCGCTCGATCTCGTCGTGGATGCACGCGAGCTTCGCCGCGTCGAACATCGCGCCGATCCGCGGCGCGGGCGCGAAGTTCGTGATGTTGTCGCGGATCGTCCCGCGAAACAGCTGGTCGGACTGCGTGACGGCGGCGAGATGCTTGCGGTACTGCCGCAGGTTCACTTCCGCGAGATCGACGCCGCCGACGAACAGCGTACCGGGCTCGGGCCGCACGAGCCCGCAGATCAGGTTCAGCAGCGTCGTCTTGCCGCTGCCGGTGCGGCCGACGATCGCGATCTTGCCGCCGGCCGGCACGTCGAGCGCGATGTCGCGCAGGATCGGGCGGTTGCCGCCCTTCGGCGTGTACGACAGCGCGCGAATCGACAGCGCGCCGTCGAAACCGTCGACCGGCCGCATGACGGCATCCGGCGCAGGCTCCTCGGTCTCGGTCTGCAGCACGTCCGCGACGCGGTCCATATGCACCTGCAGCACCTTGCGGCGCACGTAGAGCTGGATCGAATCGATGAACTTGTCGGCGAACAGGTTCTTGTACTGGATGAACGCGTAGATCACGCCGATCGTGCTCTGGCCGTGCATCACGAGCCACGCGCCGTACGTGACGATCACGAGCTGCTCGACGTGCACGATCCCTTTCGATACCGCGTCGAACAGCAACTGCAGCCGCTCCTGCTGGCGCATCGCCTGCAGCTTCTGCGTGAACGCGTTCACCCACAGGCTGCTGCGCGCGGTCTCGGCCGACAGCAGCTTGATCGAATGCGCGGAGCGGATGTTCTCGATCAGCAGCGCGTCGGCCTCGGCGCCGCGCGTGAGGATCTGCGACATCGAATCCTGCAACTGCGGCTGGATCGCGAGCCGGCTCAGCGCGAACAGCAGCATCCCGGCGAGGCTGATGCCGGCCAGCACCGGGCTGTAGTACAGCATCAGCACGAGCGTCAGCGTGCAGGTGACGATATTCAGCAGGCCGCCTACCAGCCCATCGACGAGAAAGCGCCCGACCTCCGACACCGACGACACGCGCGAGATCGAATCGCCGGTGTTGTGGAACAGGAAATAGCCGATCGGCAGCCGTGCGAGGTGCCCGACCATGTTCGCCGACAACTGCTGCGACACGATGTTGCGCAGGTAGCTCTTGATGTTGCCCACGAGGTTCGCGTAGAGCGTGTCGAACAGGAACACGATCGCGAACAGGATCGTCAGCAGGTACAGGATGTCGACGTCGGTCTTCTTCAGCGCCTCGTCGATCGTCAGCTGCACGTACGACGGGCCGAGCAGCAGCAGGAGCTGCGCGGCGACGCCGCCCGCGATGCCGATCGCGAGGCTCTTGCGGATGCCGGTCAGCCCTTCGAGGTAGTCGCGCAACCGGATCCGGTCGGCCTGCCCCGCCCGCGTGAAGCCGATGTCCGGATTCAGTTCGAGCGCATAGCCGGTGATGTGCGTGAGTGCCTGCGCGAGCGGCAGCTTCGATTCGCCGAGCGCGGGATCGACGATGTGCACGCTGCCGTAGCCGACCTTCGTCAGCACGACATAGTGGTTCATCCCCCAGTGCAGGATGCACGGCGTCTTGAGCGCGTCGAGCTCGCCCGCATCGAACTGCAGGCCGCGCGCGCGCAGGCCGAGATCGTTCGAGATCTCCATCAGGTCGAAGAACGACAGCCCGGAATCGATCCGGACCGGATAGCGGTTGCGCAGCGTGCGCAACGTCGTTTCGCGCCCGTGCCACGACGCGATCATCGCGAGGCAGGCCAGGCCGCACTCCGTCACCTCGTCCTGCAGGACCGGACGGACTTTACGCGTATTGAAGAGCATGGTCGGGCACCCGGGGCGCGACGACGCGCCGCCCGGGCCTGCCGGTAGCGGGCCCGTGGCGGGTCGTGCGCGATACGCATGGGCGCAGCCGGCACGCTGCCGGCTGCGACGAAAGATCGGTGTTACCGGCCGCTTGGCGAGCCGCTCAGCGCGACGAGCCGAGCGACATCCGGAACTGTTCGACGGCGCGGGTCTGGTACTGGGTCATCAGGCCCTGGAGCGTGGATCCGATCGACTGGTTGACGAGATCGACCGTATAGGCGGCCGAATTGGAGTAAAGCGACGCGCCGCCGCGAATCTGGCGGGCCTGTTCTTCCGTGATGTCTCGCATTTATTGTGGCCTTTATATTGTCGAAATGCCCGTCACCGTCAGCCAATTGAAATCTTATCGGCCGCTCACTTTATTACGGGGATAATCCGGCACTCCTGCCTCCTGATAATCGCCCGAACCGAAAATAATGCATTTCGGATTCGCTTTATTTCCACTGCGGCGATCGATTCTTTTCATTCTGTTTCGCAGCATTTCGCGCGGGGGGCGCCTCCCCGCGCACGGCGGTTACTTGCCGGTGTTATTGAACGTCTTCGGGTTCTGCAGGTAATTGCCGAGGCTCGGCAGGAACTGGCCGAGCGCGGTCACCACCGGCGCGGCGTCAACGGCGAGGCTACCCAGCGAGCTGATCACACCGCCGCCATGCACATTCCTGACCTGTTCCGTCGTCATGACCTTCATCATTCTCTCCTCGTAAAAAATAAAGATGATGCAAAGAACCTTCATTGAAAGACAAACGGCTTTTAATCCCTAGCGACTTGTTAATCTAATAATCACTGCGATTACGAGCCGAAATCAGGCTATCATGCGAGCGCATCGGAATTCAATGGAGGACACACTCTTACAGGCGTGGTTTCCGATGCATCCCGGGTGACAGGCATTCATGCTGTTTGAATTTCAATTTCAAAACGTTTAAATCCCGCCGCAATGCATTGCGGCACGGGCAGGAGACGGAGACGGCCATGTTTGAAACGAGGCGCGCGAATCGCGGATCGGCAACGCGGAATGCGGGTAATTCCCTATCAAGTTTTCCGACTAGGTGGAATTCCCGACTTGCAACCGTGACATTGTTCGCTGTAACGATGGCCGGCATGTCGGCGAACGCGCACGCGTTCTGCCTCGACACGGCTTACCAGTACGCCGCCGTGCACGATCCGCGCTACCTGCAGGCGCGCAGCGAATACGATGCGGCCCGCCAGAAATTCCCCGAGGCACGCGCGCAGATGTTGCCGCAGGCCGCCGCGCAACTCGAATGGGGGCGCTACGGCACGCACGCGAACCTGTTCGGCATCGACGTCAGCGGGTCGAGCAATGCCGCATACGGGTCCGCGCAGGTCACGCAGGCGCTGTTCAACGTGCCCTACCTGTACGACATGCGGCGCGCAACCGAATACGAGGAATCGGCAAAGCAGAAGCTTGAGGTCGCGAAGCAGGACCTGATCCTGCGCGTCGCGAACGCGTGCTTCGACCTGCTGAGCGCGCGCGAGAAACTGCAGTCGGCCGACGACGAAGTAAACGCGCTCACCCGGCTCGAAAGCGATACGCGACGCATGGCGCAGCTCGGGATGAAGACGATCGGCGATACGGCCGAAATCGAGGCGCGCCGCAGTCTCGCGCAATCCGACGAAGCGCTCGCGCAAACCGACGTCGACGCGCGCCGCGCACGCTACGAGACGCTGCTCGGCTCGACGATCGATTTCTCGCGCTGGCCGCGGCTCGCGATGCGCGGGTCGTCGCCACGCATTCCGTCGGGCGAATACGCGCCGCAGGACAACCCCGCGTACCGGCAGGCGTACCGCGACGTTCAGGTCGCGCGGCTCGCTGCGAAGCGCGTCAGCACCGAGCACTTGCCGACCGTCGACCTGTTCGCGTCGTATTCGCGCGGGCTCAACCCGAACCTGCGCGGGCTCACCGATCGCTCCGACTTCCATCAGAGCGCGGTCGGCGTGCAGGTGACGATCCCGATCTTCTCCGGCGGCAGCGTGTACTACCGGCAGGTGGAGGCCGAACACGTGACCGAGCAGTACCGCAACCGCCTGCGCGAGGTCGAGGAGCAACTGGGCACCGATCATCGCGAGGCGCTGTCCGCGCTCGAATCGGTCGGCAAGCGCATCCGCGCGCTGCAGCAGTCGCTGCAGGCCGCACGGCTCGCGTACGATTCGTCGATGAAGGCGCATCAGGTCGGCTACAGCACGACGTACGAAACGCTGAACCTGCGGCGCGACATCTCGGGCATCCGGCAGAAGCTGTTCGACAGCTATCTCGATGCGCTGAAGCTGCAGTTGAAGCTGAAGAGCGTGCTGGGCACGCTCGACGAACAGTCTCTCGTTGCGGTGGACAGCTTTCTCGAAAGCAACGCGGCAAGCGACCGCAGTTGAGCGCGGTTCGACGCGCATCGGCATGCCATAAAAGGTTGTGCACGCAACCTTGTTCGTCGTGCCGATGCACCGGCACGATGAATACCGGCGCTGCATCGCGCAGCTCGAACAGCGCGTGATGTCCGCGCGCACGCTGCAGGAAGCGACGACGCTGCTGATACAGCACAACGCGATCAGCGAGGAAGAGGCCTGTCAGCAGATCCACTCGCAGGCGATGGAGCGCCGCATCTCGATCAACCCGCTTGCCGAGCTGATCGTGCAGGTGCATGCGCCGCTGAACCGGTACGCTGGTCAGTCCGGCAGCGGCAACACGACCGTGTCTTCCGGCCCGAGCACGCGCCCGTCCTGCGACCGCAGTTCCAGTTTCCTGACCGGCAACCCGGTCTTCCGGTCGACGAGCAGCACATGCGCCTCGTCCGGTTCGAAGAAGAAATCCTCGCCCCACTGCCGCAGCGCGACGAGCAGTGGAAACAGGCCGCGCCCTTTCTCGGTCAGCACGTATTCGTGATGCGCGCCGCCGTCTGCGGCCGGCACGATGTCCATGATCCCGTGCGCGACCAGGTTGCGCAGGCGCGCGGCCAGGATGTTCTTGGCCAGCCCGAGGTTCTTCTGGAATTCGCCGAAGCGGCGCAGCCCGTCGAACGCGTCGCGGACGATCAGCAGCGACCACCAGTCGCCGATCGCGTCCAGCGGGCGGGCAACGCCGCAGGGGGAATCCTCGTGCGTGGTTCGTCGGTTCATCGATGCATGCGTCGGCACCGTTCCCGGAATGCGGATGGAACGGCGGTCGTTTCCGTTGAAATGAATGGTTGCAATATAAAACTCGTCACACAAAAAATCAATCGCACGGGGCCTGACTGTTCACGATCGACGAATGGAACGGCCGATTCGGGCCTGATTCGCACGTTAGCGCCTATTTCCAGCCAATTCATTCCCGCAACGCCGCTTTCCGGCACGTCACCGGCCATCTTTTCGGTTGCAGCTTGCAACCCAATATCCTACGCTTCAATTCGGTTTCAACTTGAAACCAGACTATCCGACTATCCGAAGGAGCGTTCGATGATCCGGCCCGATGCCACGTTCGATGGCACCTTTCCATTCGCCCCGCATTTCGACGACGCATCCGGCTTCCGGATGCACTACGCGGACGAAGGCCCGCACGACGGCGAAACCATCCTGTGCCTGCATGGCGAACCCACGTGGGGCTATCTGTTTCGCCATCTGGTTGCGGCGCTGAGTCCGACGCACCGTGTCGTCGCCCCCGATCACATGGGCTTCGGCAAAAGCGCGACACCGCAGGACCGCAGCTACTGGCTGCAGGACCATATCGACAACCTGGAGCGTTTCGTGCTCGCGCTCGGCCTAGAGCACATCACGCTCGTGATGCACGATTTCGGCGGCCCGGTCGGCATGGGGCTGGCCGCGCGGCATCCGGACCGCATCCGGCGCATCGTGTCCGCGAACGGGCCGACGCCGTTCGGCCAGCCCGATCTTGTCGAGCGCCTGACCGCGAACGGCCGCGATGCGCCGTGGTTCCGGTGGATCCTGCGCGCGGCAGCGGACGATACGCTGGAGACGGTGCTCGGTCAGCTCGGCTTCAACATCCTGAGCACGCTGAAGCTGAACGGGTTCGAAAATCACGCGATCATCGACGACACCTGGATCGCCGCATACGGTGCGCCGTTCGCGCAACCGGCCGACTGTCTCGGCGCGATCGGATGGGCCCGCGGGTTTGCCGCCGGCGCGCACCGGTTCGAAGAGCCCGATGCGGCGGCATTGCGCGCGATACGCGAAAAGCCCGCGCTCGCGATCTGGGGAAACGCCGATCGAACGCTCGGCGCCGAACACTGCCTGCCGCTCTTCACGGCACTGTTTCCGTCCGCACCCGTCGAGCGGCTGGCGGGCGTCGGGCACTACTGCTTCGAGGATGCACCCGACACCATCGCGGCGCGCATCGCCGGATTCATCCGGGCCACCGGCTGAGTGTGCTCCGCAGCCGGCTGCCCGACACCCGGCTGCGGAACACCGCGCGCGGCCGCTTGCGCAACCGCGCAGCATCACTTCACGTCAGTGGATGATCCGCGTCACGCCACGACCGCGCGGGTCGGCCATCGCTTCCGGCGTCTTGCCGTCGATCTTGATCACCTGGATGTCGCCGCTGAAATCCTGCCCCTTCAGCGTATAGCCGCGCGCCTCGATCTGCTTCGCGAGTTCGCCTTCGATCGGGTGGTACGGCTCCCAGAAGATCGTGTTCGGCGGCAGCAGCTGGTGATGGAAACGCATCGCGCCGACGGCCTCCTTCAACGGCATCTTGAAGTCGTAGATGTTGTTGATCACCTGGAAGATCGACGTGAAGATCCGCGAGCCGCCCGGCGTGCCGATCACGAGCGACACCTTGCCGTCCCTGGTCATGATCGTCGGCGACATCGACGACAGCGGGCGCTTCTTCGGTTCGATCGCGTTCGCGTCGCTGCCGACCACGCCGAACATGTTCGCGACACCCGGCTTCGCGGAGAAGTCGTCCATCTCGTCGTTCAGCACGATGCCCGTACCGTCGGCGATCACACCCGAGCCGAAATAGCCGTTGACCGTGTACGTGTTCGACACCGCATTGCCCCACTTGTCGACCACCGAGAAGTGCGTCGTTTCAGCCTTCTCCGGCATCGTCGTGCCGAGGCCCGGCTGCACGCTCTTCGTATCCGACGGCTCCTTCGGGTTGACCTCGGCCGCCCGCTTCGCGATGTACGCGTTGTCGGTCAGCTGGGCGATCGGCACCTTGTAGAAATCGGGATCGCCGAGATACTGCGCACGATCGGCGAACACGCGCTTCTCGATTTCCGCGACGAGGTGGATGTACTGCGGCGAGTTGAGCTTCACGCCCTCGAAGTCCTGCTTGAGGTCGGCCTTCATCTTCAGCAACTGCACGAGGCCGATGCCGCCCGAGCTCGGGGGCGGCGCGGTGATCACGTCATAGCCGTTCCACTTCGCCTGCACCGGCTGGCGCCACACCGCGCGGTACTGCGCGAGATCTTCCGTGGTGATCAGCCCGTTGCCGTCGCCGGTCTTCATCGATGCGGCAATCAGCTCGGCCGTCTTGCCCTTGTAGAAACCTTCCGCGCCGCCGTTCGCGATGCGCGTGAGCACGTCGGCGAGATCCGGCTGCTTGAAATTCACGCCGGCCTTCAGCCCGGAGAAATACTTGTCGAAGTTGGTCTTGCCGCCGAACTCCTTCGATGCGTCGACGCCGCGCTGCGCGAGCTGTTCGTCGACGACGAAGCCGTCGCGCGCATAGTGGATCGCCGGCGCGAGCACCTGCTTCCACTTCAGCTTGCCGAAGCGCTTCTGCGCCTCCCACATGCCCGCGACCGTGCCCGGCACGCCGACCGCGCGCGGGCCGTACAGGCTCATGCCCTTGACGACGTTGCCGTCCTTGTCGAGATACATGTCCTTCGTCGCGGCGAGCGGCGCACGCTCGCGATAGTCGATGAAGTACGGCTTGCCGTCCTGGTAGATCGTCATGAAGCCGCCACCGCCGATGTTGCCGGCTTCCGGATACGTGACGGCGAGCGTGAATGCGATCGCGACGGCCGCGTCGATCGCGTTGCCGCCTTCCTTGAAGATCCGCTCCGCGGCATCCGCGCTGTACTTGTCGGCCACCGCAACGGCCGAGCTCGTCAGGACGGCCGGCTGCGGCCCCTTCGCATAGACGGGCGCGTTCGGCAGGAAACCGATGCCGGCCACCGTCGCGAGCACGACAGCGGATGATTTGAAGCGATTCAGCGTAGTCATTGCATGTCCCCCATGTGGATCTCCTTCAGGCAGGAAAAGCACCTGTTCCGCTCATGGCCGCCGGCACGCCGATGGCCATCTCCGGTTTCGTAGTATAGGGGGACAAAAAGGGTCGAACACGCGACGTGTCGCGAAAGCGCATCCGTCGTGTGCGCTCGGTCACGCTGCCGCTTCCGAACCTGCATGCAGATCGGTCGAAATTGCAGGCAGTGCGTGTCATCACGCAGCGCACAAAACCGAAAGTTGCAAACTGCGCGGCGGGCCGCACGACACGCGCAAAAAAATCTGCAACCGTTCCTCCCGCTGCACGGGCCGATCTGCGAAGATAGCGCCCCGCTTTCGCGCCGCATCATTTTTTTCGTTCACGCGCCGCTTCACGTTTCTTCGTCTCGCTTCCTATGGCATCACACAATGCGCATCACGCATCCGGCTTCGCAGCCGGCGTCGCCGCCGCCGTCCTCGTCGCACAAACCGGCGCCACGGGCCCGTGGCACACCGGCATGCTCGCCGCGTTCGCGGCGGGCGTCGCGGGCGGCACGGCGCCCGACTGGCTCGAAGTCGCATGGTGGAGCCGCAAGCGCCGCCTGTGGATCACGCATCGCACCGTCACGCACTGGGGCATCGGCTGGATCGCCCTGCTTGCGCTCGGGTGGCACGGGCTCATCCATCATCCGCATCCGCTGTGGGCCGCGCCGCTGTTCGGCTTCGCATGCGGCGGCGTGATGCACCTGCTCGCCGACTGGCCGAACCCGCTCGGCGTGCCGTGGATCTGGCGGCGTCATTCGCTGAACCTGTGGAACAGCGGGCATTGCGATCTGATCATCGTGGCCGCCGCATGGGGCGGCACGCTGTGGCTCGCGCAGTCGCTGTGGTCGCGTGCGCCGCTGCTCGAACACTGGCTCGGCTGGCTGCATCGCGTTTAGTTGCAATTCGACGCAATTCGACACGCTATCGGCATGCCCACGCGCATGCAACTTTCCGTCCGTTGAAAGTGCGGTGCAGGCCCCCATCTGAAGCTGAATCGTCGACACGCGCGCCCGGCACGCACGCGCGACGTCTGGCACACTGACGATTCGATTCGTGCGCACGCCTGCCGTGCGCTTGCCCCCCATTTCAACGCTGCGATGGACGTCACCGCTACCCGCCCTGCCACCAGTGCGCTCGACGTGTTCCACCCGGCCGTCGCCGCGTGGTTCCGGCGCACGTTCGCCGCGCCGACCGGCGCGCAGGCACTCGCGTGGCCGCACATCAAGGCCGGCCGCTCGACGCTGGTCGCCGCGCCCACCGGCTCCGGCAAGACGCTCACCGCGTTCCTGTGCGCGCTCGACGATCTGGTGCGCGATGCGCTCGCGCACGACGGCACGCTGCCCGACGCGACGCTCGTCGTGTACGTGTCGCCGCTGAAGGCGCTGTCGAACGACATCCACGTGAACCTCGATGCGCCGCTTGCCGGCATCGCCGAATCGCTCGCGCAACTCGGCCTGCCGGTACCGGCAATCCGCACCGCCGTGCGTACCGGCGACACGACGCAGGCCGAACGCGCCGCGCTGCGCAAGCGTGCGCCGCACATCCTCGTCACGACACCCGAATCGCTGTACGTGCTGCTGTCGTCCACGTCGGGGCGCCAGATGCTGTCGAACGTGCGCTCGGTCATCGTCGACGAAATCCATGCGCTCGCGTCGTCCAAGCGCGGCAGCCACCTCGCGCTGTCGCTCGAACGTCTCGATGCGCTGGCAGGCAGCGCGCTCCCGCGTATCGGACTGTCGGCCACGCAAAAGCCGATCGACGCAGTCGCACGCTTCCTGGTCGGCGGGCCGGCCGACGCACCGCGCGATTGCACGGTCGTCGACACGGGCCACACGCGCGAGCGCGACCTCGCGCTCGAACTGCCGAACGTGCCGCTCGAACCCGTGATGGCAACCGACGTGTGGGAACAGGTGTACGACCGCATCGCCGGGCTCGCGGCCGCGCATCGCACGACACTCGTGTTCGTCAACACGCGGCGCACCGCCGAGCGCATGGCACGCCATCTCGCCGACCGGCTCGGCAAGGAAGCGATCGCCGCACATCACGGCAGTCTCGCGAAAGAACACCGCTTCGACGCCGAGCAGCGCCTGAAGCGTGGCGAACTGAAGCTGCTCGTCGCCACCGCATCGCTCGAACTCGGCATCGATATCGGCGACGTCGATCTCGTCTGCCAGGTCGGTTCGCCCCGCGGCATCGCGCCGTTCCTGCAGCGCGTCGGCCGCTCCGGGCACCATGTCGGCGGCGTGCCGAAGGGCCGGCTGTTTCCGCTATCGCGCGACGAACTCGTCGAATGCGCGGCGCTGCTCGATTGCGTGCAGCGCGGCGAACTCGACACACTGCGCATTCCCGAAGCGCCGCTCGACGTGCTCGCGCAGCAACTCGTCGCCGAAGTGGCGTGCACGGAATGGCAGGAAGACGCACTGTATGCGAGCTTCACGCGGGCGGCGCCGTACGCGCGGCTCACGCGCGAACGCTTCGACGAAGTGATGAAGATGCTCGCCGAAGGCTTCACGAGCCGGCGCGGCGTGCGCGGCGCGTACCTGCATCGCGACGTGGTCGGCGGCACCGTGCGCGGGCGCCGCAACGCGATGATGACCGCCACCACGTCGGGCGGCACGATCCCCGACATGGCCGACTACGCGGTGCTGCTCGAACCGCAGGGCATCCAGGTCGGCACCGTCAACGAGGATTTCGCGATCGAGAGCCTCGCGGGCGACGTGTTCCAGCTGGGCAACCAGTCGTACCGGATCATTCGCGTGGAAACGGGCCGCGTGCGTGTGGAAGACGCGCAGGGCCAGTCGCCGAACATTCCATTCTGGCTCGGCGAGGCACCGGGGCGCAGCGACGAACTGTCGGCGGCGGTCGGCCGGCTGCGCGCGCGGCTCGACGGGCTGTTCGCCGATGGCGACCGGCTGGTGCATGCCGGTGGCGGTAAACGCGCTGACGTCGATACCGGCGGGAAGACCGCGGCTGCAGTCAAGGCTACGACCCAAGCCAAGGCAAAGGTCGGTGCAAAATCGACGCCACGCGCCGAAGCCGAAGCCGAAGCCGAAGCCGAAGCCGAAGCCGAAGCCGAAGCCGAAGCCGAAGCCGAAGCCGAAGCCGAAGCCGTGAGCAGTGTGCAAAACAACGTCGCCCCTGCCAGCCCGGCCAACGGCCGCCTCGTGCCGGCATTGCGCTGGCTCGTCGACGATCTGCACCTGTCGCCGGACGCCGCGCACCAGATCGCCGACTACCTCGCGCGCACGCGCGCCGCGCTCGGCGCGCTGCCAACGCAGGACACGCTCGTGATGGAGCGCTTCTTCGACGAATCGGGCGGCACGCAGCTCGTGATCCATTCGCCGTTCGGCAGCCGCATCAACCGCGCATGGGGGCTCGCGCTGCGCAAGCGCTTCTGCCGCGGTTTCAACTTCGAACTGCAGGCGGCCGCGACCGACGACGCGCTCATCCTGTCGCTGTCGCTCGCGCACAGCTTCGCGCTCGACGAAGTGTGGCGCTACCTGCGTTCGGCCAGCGCCGAGCACGTGCTGGTCCAGGCCCTGCTCGACGCGCCGATGTTCGGCGTGCGCTGGCGCTGGAACGCGACAACCGCGCTCGCGCTGCCGCGCTTCACGGGCGGCAAGCGCACCGCACCGCAACTGCAGCGGATGAAGAGCGAGGATCTGCTCGCGACCGTGTTCCCCGATCAGGTCGCGTGCCTCGAGAACATCGTCGGCGAGCGCGAGATCCCGCATCACCCGCTCGTCGACCAGACGCTCGACGATTGCCTGCACGACGCGATGGACACCGACGGCTGGCTTGCGCTGCTGCGCCGGATCGAAAGCGGCGCGATCGAGCTCGTTGCGCGCGACCTGCCCGCGCCGTCGCCGCTCGCGGCCGAGATCCTGAACGCGAAACCCTACGCATTCCTCGACGATGCACCGCTCGAGGAGCGCCGCACGCAGGCCGTGCAGTCGCGCCGCTGGAGCGATCCCGAATCGGCCGACGACCTCGGCGCGCTCGACGCCGACGCGATCGATGCGGTGCGCGACGAAGCGTGGCCGCTCGTGCGCGACGCCGACGAAATGCACGACGCGCTGCTCACGCTTGCGTGCATCTCCGACAACGAAGCACGCGTACACGAAGGCTGGCCCGACCGGCTCGCGGAACTTGCCGAACGCCGCCGCGCAACGAAACTCGTTACACCCGGCGGCACCGCGCTGTGGGTGCCGGTCGAACGGCTCGTGTGCGTGCGTGCGCTGCATCCGGACGCGCGCATCGCGCCAGCGCTCAAGGTGCCGGCAGCCTGCGCACAGCCGTGGGAAGCGGATGCCGCGCTCGTCGACGTGATCCGCGCACGGCTCACCGGCTTCGGGCCGCTTGCACTCGATTCAATCGCGACACCGCTCGGCCTGCCGCCTGCGCCGATCGCAACGGCACTCGCGGCGCTGGAACGCGAAGGCTATGTGATGCGCGGCCGGTTCACGCCGGGCGCGACAGCAGACGAATGGTGCGAGCGCCATCTGCTTGCGCGCATTCATCGCTATACGGTGAAGCGGCTGCGCCGCGAGATCGAGCCGGTGGAGCGCGCCGATTTCATGCGCTTCCTGTTCCACTGGCAGCACCTGACGCCCGACACGCGCGGCACGGGGCGCGATGCACTCGCGGCCGTGGTCGAACAACTCGAAGGCTACGAGGCCGCGGCGAGCGCATGGGAAGACGCGCTGCTGCCCGCTCGGCTCACCGACTACATGGCGGGCGGGCTCGACGAGCTGTGCCGCTCGGGAAAACTCGTGTGGACGCGCATCGGCGCACCGGCGCGCGCGGCCGGCACGCCCGTGAAGACGACGCCGATCGTGCTGCTGCCGCGCCGCCACCTCTCCGCCTGGCAGGCGCTGCGCGATCCCGATGCGCAACCGGCGCTGTCCGCGCGGGCCACGCAGGTGCGCGATGCCCTCGCCGCGCACGGCGCGATGTTCTTCGACGCACTGCTCGACGACCTGCGCATGTTGCCCGTCGAACTCGAACAGGCGCTCGGCGAACTCGTGTCGGCCGGCCTCGTGAATGCCGACAGCTACGCGGGCCTGCGTGCGCTGCTGAAGCCGGCCGTCAAGCGCAGCGCGACCCATGCGCCGCGCACGCGGCGCGGCGGCGCGCTGATCGGCGGGATGGACGACGCGGGCCGCTGGGCGCTCGTGCAACGCCACGCGCCGCCGCACGATGCACCGGCGCCGAAACGCGGCCAGGCCGCGACCGACCCCGACGCGCTCGAACACGTCGCGTGGACGCTGCTGCGCCGCTATGGCGTCGTGTTCTGGCGGCTGCTCGAACGCGAAGCCGACTGGCTGCCGAGCTGGCGCGAGCTCGTGCGCGTGCTGCAGCGCCTCGAAGCGCGCGGCGAGATTCGCGGCGGACGCTTCGTCGCCGGGCTCGCGGGCGAACAATTCGCGCTGCCCGAAGCGATCCCGGTCCTGCGCGAACTGCGGCGGCAACCGGGCGACGGGCAGTACGTGTGCGTGACGGGCGCCGATCCGTTGAATCTGGCCGGCACGCTGCTGCCCGGCGACAAGGTGCCGGCGCTGGCCGGCAATCGCGTGCTGTTCCGCGACGGCGTGCCCGTCGCATCGCTGGTTTCGGGAGCGTTCCATTACGCGCCCGAACTGTCGCCCGCCGCGCGCGAAGATGCCCGCCTGCGGCTCGCGCGCCACTACTGACATCGGCTGACGCGCGGCGCCGCACGGACTACTGATCGCCGGGCCGCGCTCGCGCCATCGTTCGGGTAGCATCGAACGATTTTCCGCGCGGACTCGCGCGCTCGAACACAACAAGACTTCCGGAGACTGCTGTCCATGCCCTCGCATGCCGATTCGCCCACCGCTCATCACGCGGGCTCGCTGACGATTTTCCAGGGCGCCGCGCTCTATATCGGCGCGGTGCTCGGCACCGGCGTGATCGCGTTGCCCGCACTGGCTGCCGAAGTCGCGGGGCCGGCCTCGCTGCTCGCATGGGCTGCGCTGGTCGTGCTGTCCGGGCCGCTCGCGGCCACCTTTGCCGCACTCGGCGCGCGCTATCCCGATGCTGGCGGCGTCTCCACCTACGCGCGGCGCGCATTCGGGCCGAAAGCCGCTGCGATCGTCGGATGGTGCTTCTACTTCGCGGTACCGGCCGGTGCGCCGGCTGCCGCGATGTTCGGCGGCGCATACGTCGCGGCCGTCACGGGCGGCGGGCACACGACCGTCGTCGTCACGGCCGCCGCACTGATCGCGACCGTGTCGGCCGCGAATGCATTCGGCGTCACCGTATCGGGCCGCATGCAGCTCGTATTGTCGGCACTGCTCGTCACGCTGCTGCTCGCCGCGGTGCTCGCCTCCGCGCCGCATGCGCACACCGCGAACCTGCATCCGTTCGCGCCGCACGGCTGGCTCGCGGTTGGCCAGGCCGCCGCGCTGCTCGTGTGGAGCTTCGCCGGCTGGGAAGCGATTACGCATCTCGCGGCTGAATTCCGCCGGCCCGCGCACGACATGCCGCGCTCGGCCGGGATCGCGGTCGTGGTGGTCGGGTTCCTGTACCTGTCGGTCGCCGCCGCGAGCGTGACGGTGCTCGGGCCGTCCGCGGGCGCATCGGGTGCGCCGCTCGCCGAACTGATCGCGGGCGGCATCGGCGGTCATGCGCAGGTGCTCGCCGCCGCGGCCGCGCTGCTGCTCACGCTCGGCACGATGAACGCGTATTTCGCGGGCGCAGCCAAGCTCGGCGCGGCGCTCGGGCGCGACGGCGCGCTGCCCGCGTGGCTCGCGCAAGGCAGCCAGGTCGGCGGCGTCCCGCGCCGCAGCCTCGGCGTGATTGCCATGCTCGCAGCCATCGCACTGGCCGCGACGACGCTGTCGGACGTCGGGCCGAAGCCGCTCGTGCTCGTCACGTCCGGATGCTTCGTGATGGTGTATGGACTCGGCGCGGCCGCCGCGCTGAAGCTGCTGCCGCGTGGCGGCATCGCGCACCGTTGTGCGTGGATTTCGCTGGTCGCGGTCGCCGGGCTGTTCCTGACGACAGGCTGGTACATCCTGTGCCCGCTGCTGCTCGCGGGCGGTGCGCTGCTCTATCTGCAGGTGGCCAGGCCGCGTCAGTGACCTGGCATGTGCGCGCGGCGCCGACACTCGCCCGCCAGCGGCAACGCGCCGGCCAATCATGGCCGAACCGCCGGCCGGATTGCCGGCCATTCCGCCGCACGCATCACGCGCAGCGGCGCAGGCTCGACCGTAAGCCGATGCATCACGCCCGTCAGGCGGGCACCAGCTCGAAGCTGAGCCGTTTGCCGAGCGCGGCGGCCGCGCTCGCGAGCGTCGCCAGCGTGAGGCTCGTGTCGGTTTCGTCGAGCAGACGGTTGAGCGCGGCGCGGCTGGTTTTCATCCGTGCGGCCATCGCGGTTTTCGTGATGTGCTGCGCCTTCATTTCCTGCCCGATCTGCCAGGCGATCACGCGCTTGATCGCGGTGGCGGTGGCCGCTTCGAGATTGCCGTCCTCCTCGAGGAAGGTATCGAAATCGCTGCCGATATGCGGATTGTTCGTGGTCGTCATGGGGTACTCCAATGCATGGCGTTGCCGGCTGCCCGACCGTCGAAGACGGTGCGTTCCAGTGCAACCGGGAAATTCAGATGGCGCGCATCAGCGCTTTCAGGCGCGCGACGGTGACATCGAGATCGTCCGACGGCGTGGCCCGCGACTGCTTGAAGAAGCCGTGCAGCAGGACCATCGCGTCGCCGGCGACCGTAAACAGCACGCGAGCGCTCCGCCCTGGCAGCGTCACGCGGATCTCCCACAGATCCTGCGCCATTTTCCGGACCAGCGGCATGCCGAGCGGCCAGCCGAGTTGAACGGTCTTGATCTCTTCGCCGATCACCCTTCGCTCGGCTGGCCCAAGCGCCTTCAGCCATTCGCGCACCGGCTCGTTGCCACGGGCCGTCTGGAAGAATCGCACGCCGAGCGTGACCTGGATCTGCTCTCTCGTCATCGTCTTGACACCAATCGTACCAAAATCGGTACGATATGCCAAGCACCACGAGGCCGGCTACTGACCGGATGGCCAATCCGGCAGCCGGCAGCCGGGAACGGGCCGCGCTTGCGATGCGGCCCGATAGTTCAATCGCCGCGACGAGCCGGCTTGCGCGCCGCGCGTGACGTTCCGCGTGCGCGCGTCTCGCCGAACCGCGACCGCGCGATGTCGCGCACCGCGTCGATCAGCGTCCGCGCGACCGGCGACGGCTGCGCATCGGTGCGCAGCACGAGCCCGACCGGCTCGTCGGTGCCCGCCGACGGCAGCGGCAGGCGCGCCAGCGCCCCGGCCGACAGGTCGTATTCGGCCGCATAGAGCGGCACGAACCAGACCGCATCGTTCTCGAGCGCCAGCGCGCGCGCGACCGATACCGACAGCACCTCGATGAACGAATCCAGCGGCGGCGCACCGCAGGCGCCGAGCAGTTGCTCGGCCGACTGGCGGATCAGCGTGCCGAACGGCGGCAGCACGACCGGATAGCGCGCGAGCTCGGCCGCCGGCGCCGCGCTCGACAGTAGCGGATGCCCGGCGCGCACGACGGCGACGAGCGGCTCGTTGTACAACTGCTCGAACGCGAGCCCGATCATCCGCTCCGGCTCCGACAGCCGCCCGATCGCGCATTCGATCGCGCCGGACTTCAGGCGCTCGAGCAGCTCGGCGTTCGCGGCCGTCGCGATCCGCACGACGACGCGCGGCCAGCGCGCGGCGAGTGCCTTCATCAACGCGGGCGCGAGCGATGCCGCGACAGTCGGCAGCATGCCGATTTCGAGCGTCGCCGCGGCGGCCCCGCCCTCCCGCGCGAGCAGCCCGACGCCCTGCCGCAGCGCCAGCACGCACGCGTTCGCATGCGGCATGAACAACTGCGCCTCGCGGGTCGGCTGCGCGCCCTGCCGGCCGCGCTCGAACAGCTTCACGCCGAGGATCGCCTCCAGTTCGGCGATCGTCTTCGAGACGGCCGGCTGCGTGATCGACAGGCTTTCGGCCGCCTTCTGCACGCCGCCCAGCTGCGCGACCGCGAGAAAGCACTGCAGGTGCCGGAACTTGACACGGCCGTCGGCGATACGGTTATTCATAACGGGTGGTTATGCGTTTGATGATGAAATGCCATTTTGCATAACTTTCCGGATAGCCCCAAGCACTCGACGTATGCGTCATGCGTGACGCCGCAGTGCCTGGAAACCGGCCGGCTCCCACATCCGCTTCGCGATCAGCAAGCTGGTCCCGCGCTTCTGCGCGAGCGGTGCGGACGACGATTCCGCATGCAGCGCGGCCGCCTTGCTGCGCAGCCGGCGCAACTCCAGCTCGAGTTCCGCGGAGGCAGCCTCGGTCAGCATCCCCTGCGAGAACGTCATCGTCTCGCCTTCCCCGTCGAAGCGGCTGTCGAGGAAATCGCCGAGCGCGTGCGCATGGAAATAACGGCGGATCGGCCCGCCCGGCAGCCAGTCGAAGTCGCGCGCGACGCGCACGCGAATCCGGTCGCCCGGCAACAGCGCGACGACGTTCATCCGGTCGAGCATCAGCAGGGATTTCACGCATTCGGCCTTCGTCACCTGATAGGTCGACACGATGTCCTGCACGGTCCAGTAGTTGATCGCGCAGACCGCAACGAGCAGCAGTTTGTCGTCCGACACGAGCAGCGCCTCCTGCTGCTCGGTCAACACGCGCAGCCTCGGCGCCGATGCGGAAGCCTCCTGCACGAGCTCGGCCAGCGTGTAGCCGAGCAGCTGGGCGATCTCCACGACACGCTCCAGCGTAAAGCGGCCGCTGGCGAACAGCCGCTTCACGCTGGTCTCGGAGACGTCGAGCGCACGCGCGACGTCGCGGTAGGTCATGCCCTGCGCCTTCAACTGGCGCTTCAGCATGTCGATGAGTTGGGCGGTTTCGGTCATTTTGGTATCGAAAAATGATGCTCCAGGTCAGATATTAGGCTACCTGAGCACGCATATGAACACTTTTGGATACTTGTCTGCATAATCCGCTCCGTGCTGTCACCGAACGACGGAGCCGAAATGACCACCCGAACCGAAACCGCTGCCTACGAATCGCACCACGCCGCCCCGCGCGATGCCCGCGACACGGATCGCACGATGCCGCTCGCCACGGTCCGCACGCTGGCCGCCAGCGCGCACGTCGGGGATCTCGTGTTCATCGGCGTGCCGGCGCACGCGCCGCGCGACGCAGCAGGCACGACGGGTGCGTGGGCCAATCGCTTCGGCATCGTCGTCGATACGTCGGGCGACGAGCCTGTGATCGCCGAATCCGCGTTTGCGTGGACGAAGCTCACGCCGCTGTCGCGCTTCGTCGCCCGTACCGACGGCGGACGCATCGCACTGGCACGCCGCATCGCGGCACCGACCGCCGATGCGCAGCGCCAAGCGCATGCAACCGCGGAACGGCGGATCGACGCGCTGCTCGGCAACCGCTTCAACCTGCGGACGCGGCGCGGGTTCTGCGCGGACTACGTGAGCGACGTGATCGGCGCCGACCGGGCCGCGACGCCGGCCGCATTGCTGCGCAGCGGCACGCTGTCACTCGAATTCGACGGGATCGTGTTCGATCCCGGCCGTCAGTCATAACAGGCGCTCAGGGAGACCGGATAACAACAAGAACGAAAACACACAAAAGCAGCGACGGGCTGGCTGGAGGGCCGTGCACGGGGTCGTCACCGACGACGCGAAGCCCGATCGCTTTTTCCGCCGGACAGGCATCCTGTCCGGCGGAATTTTCATGGGCGCGCAGAACATAACGAACGGTTATGCGATTCGCGAAAAAAGGTCATTTTGCATAACTTTCCGGATTGGCTAAAGTCGTGCCATCCAACTTCGCGAAATACCTATCAGGAGACGCCCGATGGATTCCCCCACGATCCTCACGCCGCGCGACTGGCCGTCGCATCCGGCCTATGTCCACCCCGAGTACCGTTCGTCGGTGAAGCGCGGCCCGACCCGCCCGCTGATCCCGCTGAAAGAGAAGCTGCGCGACCAGTACGCCCCCGTCTATGGCGCCGAAGATCTCGGCGCACTCGACCATGACCTGACGAAGAACGCCGTGAAGAACGGCGAGCCGCTCGGCGAGCGCATGGTCGTCACGGGCCGCGTGCTCGACGAAGGCGGCAAGCCCGTGCGCAACACGCTCGTCGAGGTGTGGCAGGCGAACGCGGCCGGCCGCTACGTGCACAAGGTCGACCAGCACGACGCGCCGCTCGACCCGAACTTCCTCGGCGCGGGCCGCTGCCTGACCGACGACGAAGGCCGCTACCGCTTCCTGACGATCAAGCCCGGCGCGTATCCGTGGGGCAACCATCCGAACGCGTGGCGCCCGAATCACATCCATTTCTCGCTGTTCGGCGATTACTTCGGCTCGCGTCTCGTCACGCAGATGTACTTCCCCGGCGACCCGCTGCTCGCGTACGACCCGATCTTCCAGGGCACGCCCGAGGCCGCGCGCGATCGCCTGATCTCGCGCTTCTCGATGGACATCACCGAAGAAGGCTATGCGCTCGGCTACGAATTCGACATCGTGCTGCGCGGCCGCGACGCTACCCCGATGGAGCGCTGAACCATGACGACGCTGAAGCAAACCCCTTCGCAGACGGTCGGCCCGTACTTCGCATACGGCCTGTGCCCGCAACAATACGATTACGACCTGAAGAGCCTGTTCACGCCGACGATCGCCGCGGCACACGCCGAAGGCGAGCACGTGCTGCTGGTCGGCCAGGTGTTCGACGGCGACGGCAACGTCGTCGGCGACGCGGTGCTCGAATTCACGCAGGTGGACGGCGCGGGCCGCTACCCCGCGTCGCGCGACGACATCGCGAAATCCGGCTTCACGGGTTTCGCGCGGGTCGGCACCGGCACCGATGCGCAGCAGCGTTTCGTCGTCGAGACGGTGAAGCCGGGCCGCATCGCCGCCGACGAAGCGCCGCACATCAACGTGACCGTGATGATGCGCGGGATCCTCACCCATGCGTTCACGCGCGTGTACTTCGACGACGAAGCCGCCGCGAACGCAGCCGACCCCGTGCTGAACGCGGTGCCGGCCGAGCGCCGCGCGACGCTCGTCGCGAAACGCGACGCGCAGCCGGGCCGCCCGGTCGTCTACCGCTTCGACATCCGCATGCAGGGGCCGGACGAAACCGTGTTCTTCGACGTGTGACGCGCATGCGGGCGCACGCCGGCTTCGCCCGCTACTGCAGCGCCGCGTGGCGCGATACCAACAGGCATCGCGCCACGCGGCGTTTTTCATGCGCTGTCGCAGCATTCGATGCTGCGGCGCATCGCGCCGGGACACGAGTGCCGATGCCCGCTGTCACACGCTTGCGCCCCCTGAATCGAACCCGCGATTGAAACGCCTGCTGCGACAGCACATCACTTGTCGGTCCGGCAGGATATCGTTTGCGCGTTATGCGGCGTATTCTTCGTTATCCGCAACGTGCCGACGCGATTGAATCGCAACAAGCAACAATTACGCATGTAATGCGCGACACCGCCCTGCAGGCTGCGCGCGCAGTTTTTCTGACCGAGTGCCTTTAAGCGCGTCTGACCGAAGTTGGCAGACGCGTATTTTTTTGCGGCACCCTGCACCCGCACGTGGCGCGCACCGATGCCTTCCGGTTAGCGCCGAATCTCCAGATAGCGGCTCGGCGTGTCGCCCAGAATGCGGCGAAACGCCGACGTGAACGCACTTGCACTCGCATACCCGAGATCGAGCGCGACGCGCGTCACCGGCTGCCCGTCGCTCAGGCGCGCGATCGCCGCCAGCATGCACACCTGCTGGCGCCATGCGGCGAAACTCACGCCCGTCTGCGCACGAAACTGCCGCGTGAACGTGCGGCGGCTCACGCCTGCGTCGGCGGCCACCCGGTCGAGATCGGCCGCGATCGACGGCGACGCGAGCAGGTGCCGGCACACCTTCGCCAGCCGTGCGTCGGCCGGCAGCGGCGCATGCAGCGACAGGCGCGGCATCGTCGCGATTTCCGCGACCAGTAGCGCCATCAACTTGCCCGCGCGCCCGTCGACGTCGTACAGGGCCGGCAGGTCAACCGCATCGTCGATCAGTTGCCGCAGCAGCGCCGATACGCCATAGACACCGCACTGCTCGGGCAGGCCCGCCTCCAGCGCGGCGTCGCCGGACACGAACGTGTTGAGCATCGTGACCGGCCCGGTCATCGTCATTTCGTGCCGCACGCCGGCCGGCACCCAGCACGCGCGCTGCGGCGGCACCAGCCAGCGCCCGTGCGGCGTCGATACGCTGATCGTGCCGCGCGACGCGAACGCGAATTGCCCGCGCCCGTGCGCGTGCTCCGGAAACGTCGTGCCCGCCGCATAGTCGTTCGCGGTCACGACGACGTTCCGGGGAATGTTTTCGTAGGGATCTAGCAGCGTATTTCTCACGGCCCGAATTCCATCATCAATGACCCGATATCGAAGGCGGGTCTCCTTCGCGCGATCTACGATCCGCTCCACCCTTGCGCGACCTGGCGGCCGCAAGACCCGTCGGCCTGATCGGCCGGATTACCACTGCATCGGAGCGGACATGCCGAATACGTTTCATCGCGTGGGGGACGGCCCCCACCCTGTTCTTGTACTGCCCGGCTGGTTCGGCGACGCCCACGCGTTCGAACCGGTCGAAGCATGGCTGTCGCGTGAACACTTCAGCTATGTATTCATGGACTATCGAGGTTACGGCCGCATGCGCGACGCAGCGGGCGACTACACGATCGACGAGATCGCCGCCGACGCCCTCGCGCTGGCCAACGCGCTCGATTTCGCGACCTTCAGCGTCGTCGGCCACTCGATGGGCGCGATGGCGGCAGAGAAACTCGCCGTCACGGCGCCTGAGCGCGTGCGCGCGCTGGTGCCGATCACGCCCGTGCCATGCGGCGGCCTGCCATTCGACGTCGAGAAACGCGCGCTATTCGAACGCGCCGCCGGCCACGTCGCCGATCGCCGGACCATCATCGATCGCAGCACCGGCGGCCGGCTGCCCGCCGCCTGGATCGAGTGGAAAGCCGCGTATTCGGCAGCCCGTTCGTCGCCGTCTGCGTTCGGCGCGTACTTCCGCGCGTGGGCCGATACGGATTTCAGCGACGAGATCGCCGGCATCCATCCGGTGAAAGTGCTGATCGGCGAGCACGATCCGGCGTTCGACGCGGCGCTGATGTCCTGCACCTATCTGCGGCGCTATCCGCTCGCCACCGTCGACGTGCTGCGCAATGCGGGCCACTATCCGATGAACGAGACGCCGCTCGCGCTGGTCGCGGCGATGGAAACGTTCCTGCTCGCCGCGACGGCGGGCCTCGCCGGCAACCACTGACGACGCGCGGCGCGCAAGCGGCATGGCGGTCACGCGCATCACCGCAGCATGAACGACATCGCCGACAAACTGTTCAGCGTGCGCACCACATGCTCGACCGAAGGCCCGTCGAAGCGCAGCGTCACCGCATCGACGCGCTCCAGCGACGGCAGCACGCAGAACAGGTCGGCCAGCGCGACCGTCTGCACGCGCAGCGTGCACGCGGCGGGCGCGGGCCGATGGGCGCCGGCACGCACGCCTGCCGACAGTGCCTGCGCAACCGTTTCGCGCGCAGCGGCTGCGATCCGCGCACACGACGCGGCGGGCGTGAGCGTATCGCCGCTCGATGCGCCGCCGGCCGTCTTGACCGTCTCGAAATGCGCATCCGGAAACAGCGGCCGGGTTTCCTCGGCGAACACGTCGTCGCCCGTGGCCAGCGCGACGTGCGCGCCATATTCACGTGCCAGCGCGCCGTACAGCCCGGCTTCGCCGAGCTCGACGCCGTTCAGCCACACCTGCGTGAACGCGAAGCTGTTGATCGTGTGCGCGAGCACGCCGCGGGTCTGCGATTTCGCGTGATAGCCGATCATGAACACGAGGTCGGGCCGCTGTTCGAGGCCCGACATCATCCCGAGCATGCGCGGCTTGCCGAGCACGACGCGCGCACGCGCATCGAGCCCGTCGGGCAGCAGGTTGCGGAAACCGCCATGCGAATCGTTGACCCACACGGCCTGCGCGCCGCCCATGAACGCGCCTTCGATCGCCGCGTTCGCCTCGGCGGTCATCCAGCGGCGCGCGCGTTCGTATTCCGGATTGCCGGCACGCGTCTGCTCGACGGCGAACACGCCGGCGACACCCTCGATGTCGGTCGAGATCAGAATCTTCATGAATGGGTCGAACGTCCTTCGTTGCCTTCGTTGAATAACCGATCGAGATCGGGCACCGTATCGCGCAGCGATTGCCGCACGTGGCCGTCGCGCCCGGCCACCGTCACGGCCTGCAGCAACGCATCGGCGATTGCATGCTCGACGCTTTCGGCCGCAGCCATGAACAGCGGATCGAGCGCCGCATCGGCGACGAGGGCCGGCAGCGCGATCGTCGAGGCGTCGTGCGCGATCGTGTATGCGGTGGAGAATGCGAGCGCGATGTCGCCGCTGCCGTGCCCGTAGACCGAGCCCGTGCGGGCCAGCCCCGCGCCCGCGCGTCGCGCGAGCCGCGACAGTTGCCGCGCGTCGAGCGGCGCATCGGTGGCCAGCACCAGGATGATCGAGCCCTGCTCCGGTGGCGCCGCCTGCGCGGCGTCGCCCGCACATGCGTTGCGCAACGCGCAACGCCGTTGCACGACGATGCGCCCGACGGGCACGCCGCCGAGCGTCAGCATCGGCAACCGGCCGAAGTTCGCGAGCACGAGCGCGCCGACCGTATAGGGCCGGCCGGCCGCGACGGCGACGCGCGATGCCGAACCGATCCCGCCTTTCAGGTCGAAGCACGACATCCCGCGCCCGGCCCCCACCGCGCCGCGTAAGACGTCGCGCGACGCCGCGCGGCACGCGTCGTCGTAATGCGCGGCGGTGACCGCGAACGCCTGGATATCGTTCAGATAGCCGTCGTTGCACTCGAACACGAGCGGGTTGACGGTCGACCAGTCGCGGCCGACCTGCGGATTCGCCGAGATCGCCGCGCGGATCTGCGCCTGCGCGACCGCGCCGACGCCGAACGTATTGGTCAGCGCGATCGGTGTATCGAGCGTGCCGAGCTCGTCGATCTGCACGAGCCCGACGCTCTTGCCGAACCCGTTGATCACGGCCGCCCCCGCCGGCACCTTGCCGCGGTACACGTCGCCCGGATGCGGCTTCACGACCGTCACGCCCGTCTGCACGTTGCCGGCATCGAGCGTGCAATGGCCGACCGTCACGCCCGGCACGTCGGCGATCGTGCCGCGCGGCCCGGCCGGCAGCGTCGCCGTCCACATCGGTGCCATGCGCATCAGCGGCGCTCCAGCTTCGGATCGAGCGCGTCGCGCAGCCCGTCGCCGAGCAGGTTGAACGCGAGCACGGTCAGGAAGATCGCAAGGCTCGGGAACACCGCGATGTGCGGCGCCGTCACCATGTCCGCGCGCGCCTCGTTGAGCATCGCGCCCCACTCCGGCGTCGGCGGCTGCGCGCCGAGCCCGAGGAACGACAGGCTCGCGGCGGTGATGATCGACGTGCCGATCCGCATCGTGAAGTAGACGACGACCGACGACACGGTACCCGGCAGGATGTGCCGCACGATGATCGTCCAGTCGGACGCACCGATGCTGCGTGCAGCCTCGACGTAGGTCATGTGCTTGAGCATCAGCGTGTTGCCGCGCCCGAGCCGCGCGAACGCCGGGATGCTGAAGATCGCGACCGCGCAGATCACGTTGACCATCCCGTTGCCGAGGATCGCGACCACGCCGATCGCGAGCAGGATGCCCGGGAACGCGAACAGCACGTCGGCCACGCGCATCGTGATGCGGTCCCACCAGCCTTCGTAATAGCCGGCGAGCAGCCCGAAGAACGTGCCGATCACGGCGCCGAGCGCGACCGAGAAGAAGCCGGCCGCGAGCGAGATGCGCGTGCCGGTGACGATCCGGCTGAAGATGTCGCGGCCGAGCGAATCGACGCCGAACCAGTGCACGGCCGACGGCCCCGCGTTCAGCGCGTCGTAGTCGAAATAGTTCTCCGGATCGAACGGCACGATGTGCGGGCCGACGAACGCGAGCACGACGAGCGCCAGCACGAAGCCGCCCGCGACGAGCGCGACGGTCTGCTTGCGGAACTTGCGCCAGAATTCGCGCCACGGCGTGCGGATCGCGTTCGATGCGGCCGGCGCCGCGGGCTGGACAGTCGCGTTCATGCTGGCCTCACTTGAACCGGATGGTCGGGTTGATGACCGCGTACAGCACGTCGACGGTCAGGTTGATCAGGATGAATTCGAGCGAGAACAGCAGGACGATCGCCTGGATCACGGGATAGTCGCGCATCGTCACCGCATCGACCAGCAGGCGCCCGAGCCCCGGCCAGTTGAACACGGCCTCGACGACGATCGAGCCGCCGAGCAGGAAGCCGAACTGCAGCCCCATCATCGTGACGACCGGGATCATCGCGTTGCGCAGGCAATGCTTGAGCACGACCATCGGCTCATGCACGCCCTTCGCGCGCGCGGTGCGCACGAAGTCCTCGTTCAGCACCTCGACGAACGACGCGCGCGTGAAGCGCGCCATCACGGCCGCGACCGCGGCGCCGAGCGTCAGCGACGGCAACACGTAGCTCTTCCACGTGCCGTCCGGCACGACCGGCAGCCAGCCGAGCTTCACAGAGAAGATCTCCATCAGCAGCATGCCGAGCGCGAATGCCGGAAACGAGATGCCCGACACCGCGAGTGTCATCCCGAGTCGGTCAGGCCAGCGATTGCGCCACACGGCCGACGCGATCCCGATCGCCATCCCGAACGCCGTCGCCCACACCATGCTGACGAGCGTGAGCAGCAGCGTCGGCATGAAACGCTCGCCGATCTCGGTCGACACCGGCCGCTTGCTGCGCGTCGAGATGCCGAAATCGCCGTGCGCGATCTTCACGAAGAAGTTCGCGAACTGGGTCGGCATCGGCTTGTCGAGCCCGAGATCGGCACGCACGAGCGCGACCGTCGTATCGTCGGCTTCGGGGCCGGCCGCGAGCCGCGCCGGGTCGCCGGGCAGCAGGTGCACGAACAGGAACACCAGCACCGCGACGATCGCGAGCGTGGGCAGCAGGCCGAACAGGCGTTTGACGAGAAAATTCAGCATGGGGCACCGATCGGGTCAACGCGCCGGCGGATTGCGCCGCCGGCGCCGCGTGGCGGGCGAACCGCCGTCATTTCAGCGAGATTTCGTCGAAGTTGAACGAACCGTCCGGCATCACGTACATGCCCTGCAGGCGCTTGCTGCGTGCGTAGACGATCTTCTCCTGCACGAGGAAGATCCACGGCGCGTCGGCCCAGATCTGCTTCTGCGCATCGGCGTAGAGGGTGGCCTTCTTCGTGCGATCGGTCGTGGCGAGTGCCTGCGCGAGATCGTCGTCGACCAGACCGTTCTTGTAGTACGCCGTGTTGTACAGCTTCGGCGGCGCCGACTCCGAAGCAAGCAGCGGCGACAGGGCCCAGTTCGCCTCGCCGGTCGACGCCGACCAGCCGCTGTAGTACATCCGCACCGGCGCCTTCGCCGCATCCTGGGCGCTCTCCACCCGAGCGACCCGCTCGCCGGCCTCGAGCGCCTGTACCTGCACCTTCACGCCGACCTGCGCGAGCTGCTGCTGGACGAACTGGATCACCTTCTGCGCCGTCGTGTGATTGTAGGCGGACCAGAGCGTCGATTCGAAGCCGTTCGGATAGCCGGCCTCCTTCAGCAGCGCACGTGCCTTCGCCGGGTCATACGGCCAGGGCCCGAGTTTCGTTGCGTATTCGACGCCCGTCGGCGCCACCCCCGTCTGCGGTGTCGCGTAACCGGCGAACACGACCTTCGCGAGCGCATCCTTGTTGACCGCGTAATTCAGCGCTTCGCGCACCTTCGGGTTATCGAACGGCTTTTGCCGCGTGTTCAGCGAAATGTAGCGCTGGATGATCGACGACGCCTCGATCAGGTCCACCTTCGGATTGCTCTTCAGATCGCTCGCCTGCTCGAACGGAATCGTGAACGCGAAATCGGCCTCGCCGGTCTTGATCAGCGCGGCGCGCGTGTTGTTGTCGACCACCGGCTTCCAGTCGATCGCGTCGATCTTCGGATACCCCTTCTTCCAGTAACCGGCGAATTTCTTCACCTTCATGTCGTCGGTCTGCTTCCATTCGACGAACTCGAACGGCCCGGTGCCGACCGGATGCAGCGACACGTCGCGCCCCCACTTCTTCAGCGCGGCCGGCGAAATCATCACCGCGGACGGGTGCGCGAGCGTGTTGATGAACGCCGAGAACGGCTCGCGCAACGTGAACCGCACGGTGCCCGGATCGACCACCTCGGTCTTCTCGATCACCCGGAACAGGCCGTACCGCTTCAGCTTGTTCGCCGGATCGGTCACGCGGTCGAAATTCGCCTTCACCGCGGCGGCATTGAAGTCGGTGCCGTCGTGGAATTTCACGCCCTGGCGCAGTTTGACCGTGTAGACCTTCGCGTCCGGCGACGCCGCATAGCTGGTCGCGAGCACGTTGACGAGCTTCATGTTCCGGTCGAAACCGAACAGGCCTTCGTAGAACGACTTGACGACAGCCTGCGACACCGTATCGTTCGCGTCGTACGGGTCCATCGTCGTAAACGTCGAGTACACGGCGACCACGACGTTCTGCTGCGCGAACGCGGGCACCGCGACCGACAACGCGAGCGCGCCGGCCCCCGCGGCGAACAGCGCGCGCGGACGGAACATCGGGAACGAATACGGCTTGTTCATCTTGTTGGGCTCCTGTGGATGATTCGGTAACGCGTGGTGGAAATCGCGGCGTGACTGCCCCCTTTCGGGAAAGAGACGCCGTTGCCTTGCTCGTGCGCAGCTTCGGTCCATATGCAACCTCCCGCGCATTCAATACGCGCCGCCGACGCGATGCGTCGCGACGTAATGATCGGGGCCGACCGCGACGAGCGGCGCGACGACCGGCTCGTCGCCGACCGCGCGGATCGGGCTCGGAATCTCGTCCGCCGCAAGCTGGCGCGGCGCATGCCGGCGCGCGGGGTCGGCCACCGGCACCGCGCTCATCAGCTTCTTCGTGTACGGATGCTGCGGCGCCTCGAATACCGCGCGGCGCGGGCCGATCTCGACGATCTGGCCGAGATACATCACCGCGACGCGATGGCTGACGCGCTCGACCACCGCCATGTCGTGCGAGATGAACAGGTACGCGACGCCAAGCTCGCGCTGCAGGTCGAGCATCAGGTTGACGATCTGCGCCTGCACCGACACGTCGAGCGCCGACACCGACTCGTCGGCGATCACGACCTTCGGGTTCAGCGCGAGCGCACGCGCGATCGCGATCCGCTGGCGCTGGCCGCCCGAGAATTCGTGCGGATAGCGGCGCGCGGCTTCCGGCGGCAGGCCGACCTTGTCGAGCAGCCAGTCGACGCGCGCCTGCGCTTCGCTGCCGCTCGCGACGCCGTGCACGAGCAGCGGCTCCATGATCGAGAAGCCGACGGTCAGGCGCGGGTTCAGCGACGCGAACGGGTCCTGGAAGATGAACTGGATGTTGCGCCGCAGCGCCTGCAGGTCCGAACCCTTCAGCGCGCTGATGTCTCGGCCGTCGAATTCGATCGAGCCGCTTTGCGATTCGACGAGGCGCAACAGCGAGCGGCCGGTGGTGGACTTGCCGCAGCCCGATTCGCCGACGAGCGCGAGCGTCTCGCCCGCGCGCAGCTCGAAGCTCACGCGCTCGACCGCATGCACGTACTGCGACACGCGGCCGAACACGCCGCTCTTCACCGGAAAGCGCGTCACGAGATCGCGCACGCGCAGGATCGGCGGCGCGGACTGATCGACGCGCGCCTGCGCAGCGTCGTTCGCCGCCGGGGCGGGCGACGGCGCCGTTGCTGCCGCGTTGGCGCCGTCCACCTTCAGCAGCGGGAATTTCTCGGGCGCATCGGTGCCCTGCATCGAACCGAGCGTCGGCACGGCCGCGAGCAGCGCACGCGTGTAGCGATGCTCCGGTGCCGCGAAGATGCGGTCCGACTCGCCCTCCTCGACCTTCTCGCCGCGATACATCACGAGCACGCGGTCGGCCACTTCGGCCACCACGCCCATGTCGTGCGTGATGAAGATCACGCCCATGTTCATTTCGTCCTGCAGCCCGCGCACGAGTTGCAGAATCTGCGCCTGGATCGTCACGTCGAGCGCGGTCGTCGGCTCGTCGGCGATCAGCAGCGAGGGCCGGCACGACAGCGCCATCGCGATCATCACGCGCTGCCGCATCCCGCCCGACAACTGGTGCGGATAGCGCGCGAACACGCGGCGTGCCTCCGGAATGCGCACGAGCTCGAGCAGCCGCAGCGTTTCCGCGCGCGCTTCCGTCGCGCTTTTCGACTGATGCAGCGCGATCGCCTCGCTGATCTGGTCGCCGACCGTGAACACCGGGTTCAGCGACGTCATCGGCTCCTGGAAGATCATCGCGATATCCGCGCCGCGAATGCCGCGCATCGTCGCGCCGCTCGCCTGCGCAAGATCGACGAGCGCGCCGCCACGCCGGCGGAACGCGATCCGGCCGCTCGTGATCGCGCCGCCGCCGTGCTCGACGAGCCGCATCAGCGCGAGCGACGTGACCGACTTGCCCGAGCCCGATTCGCCGACGATCGCGAGCGTCTCGCCGCGATCGACGTGAAACGACACGTTGCGCACCGCGTCGAACGTCGCGCCTTCGCGGCGGAACGTGACCGACAGGTCGTCGACGGCCACCACGCGCTGCTCGGGCAGCACCAGGCCGGACGGGTTACGGCTCGAAGTCATCGTGGGTTTCCTCCTCGTGCGGGCCGGTGTCAGGCCGTGTCGTCGTCGCGATAGATGCCGACCACCGGCGCTTCACCGACGCGCGCGTAGCCGCGGTACATCCCTTCGGTGTTGAACGGCATCGCGACGTTGCCGTGCGCGTCGACCGCGATGATCCCGCCGCGGCCCGCCAGGCGCGGCAGCTTGTTCATCACGACGTCGTGCGCGGCGTCGGCGAGCGACGCGCCGCGATACGCGATCTGCGCGGCCACGTCATGCGCGGTCGCGAGCCGGATGAACATCTCGCCGGTGCCCGTCGACGACACTGCACACGTTGCGTCGTCCGCATAGCAGCCCGCGCCGATGATCGGCGAATCGCCGACACGCCCCGGCTGCTTGTTCGTGATGCCGCCCGTCGACGTCGCCGCCGCGATGTGGCCGTAACGGTCGCACGCGACCGCGCCGACCGTGCCGTGCTTGCGGTCCGGATCGAGCGGTTCGGCCGGTTGCTGTTGCTGCTGCTGCGATTGCGAAGCGCCGAATGCGAACGACGCCGCGTCGTGGTCGAGCATCACACCGGCCGCTGCGCGCGCCTTGACCCACTGCGCGTAACGCGCCTCGGTGCGGAAATAGCCCGGTTCCGCGAGTTCGAGCCCCTGCGCGGCCGCGAACGCATCGGCGCCCTCACCCGCGAACAGCACGTGCTCGCTGGCTTCCATCACGCGCCGCGCGGCAAGCACCGGATTGCGCACGCGCGTCGCACAGCAGATCGCGCCGGCGCCGAGCGTCGCGCCGTCCATGACCGCCGCGTCGAGCTCGTGCTTGCCTTCGGCCGTATAGACGGCGCCGCGCCCGGCGTTGAACAGCGGACAGTCCTCGAGCATCCGCACCGCGACGGTGACGGCGTCGAGCGCGCTGCCGCCATCGGCCAGCACTTGCTGCGCGGCCGTCAGGATCGCGGTCAGTTCGGCACGGTACTGACGTTCGGTGTCGGAATCCATCGCCTCGCGCAGGATCGTGCCTGCGCCGCCGTGAATCGCAACGATCGCGGGTGAAGTCATGTTTTTTTCGGACGGTGAGAAGAAGGGTTCGCGGCCGGCAGCGCCGCTTGCGGCTGCACGAGCCACGGCAGCAGGAATTCGGTCATCTCGGCCGCGGATTTCGCGGACCGGTGCGTGCGCAGCGCGACCGCGTCGATCAGCGCCTCGATCATCGCGAGCACGGCCGCTTCCGACGTGGCCGCGAAACGCCGCTCGGCCTTGACGTACAGGTTCAGCGACGCGATCGGCGCAAGCGGCGATTGCGGGCCGTCGGAGATACCCAGTACGCGCGCACCGCGCGCCGCCGCGCGGCGGGCGAGTTCGATCGTGTCTTTCACATAGCGTGGAAACGCAAGCGCGATCACGAGATCGCGCGAGTCGGCCGTATAGAGGCGCCGCGCCGCATGCGACGGGCCGCCGAGCAGCGCGAGCGACTGCACGTTGTCGTGGCAGACGGACAGCCCGTGCTCAATCAGCCCGGCGAGAAACGCGCTCGACCCCGCGCCGAGGATCAGCACGCGCCGCGCGCCGACGATCGCCTCGACCGCGGCTTCGACATCGGCCGCATCCAGTTGCGCGCGCGTGTTCTCGATGTTCGCGACGGCCTGGTCGAACACCGCGTCGATCCAGGCAGCACCGCGTACGCCGGGCTCCTGCTCCTGCGCGGAACGCAGCCGCTCGACCGGCCCGAGCGTCGCCTCGAAGCCGCGCACGAGCGCCGCGCGCATCGCCGGATAGCCGTCGAAACCGAGCGCCTTCGCGAAGCGGTTCGCGGTCGCGATCGACGCGTTCACGGCCTGCGCGAGTTCGTCGATGCGCATCGTCGCCGCGCGGAACGGATTCGCGAGCACGAACTCGCCCATGCGCCGGTGGATCGGCGTCAGCAACGGCATCGCCGACGCGATCCGCGCGGCGATCGCGGGTTCGTCGTGACTGACGTCGTGCGGAACGAGAGGCGTCATGCGAAGGGTAGTTGCAAGGATGATGAAAATGAATTTACACAACTCAAATTCCGAAAAGAAATAAATTTTCATCGGGGTTGTCACGCCCCATCCCGCCCCCTGCGATCGACCGACGCTCGCACAGCCGCGCCGCACGGGCCTGTGGCACGTGATCGCCGAGCGTCGCCACGGGTCGGCTTGCCCTCTCCCGTCGGGAAAACCCCGAGCAAGTTCGTTCGAATGCAATTTCACGTTGACCGGATTCGAATTCGAACATAGGATGTTCGAAAATGATCAGTCGTCCGATGACGTTGACCTTCAACGACGGAAAAATTTTCGCTTGAACGCCATCATTCCGAGTCAAAGCGGGAGAATTGGCGCCCCTCAAGATCTGACATCGTACGAATAAAGCGAAAACAGGCCATCCCGAACGGAGGGTCGTCTTGGATCGGGCCGACGCCACGCGCCGGCCCTCCCCGACAGGAGACAGCAGTGAAGACAGTCAAGGCGTTGCGCTGGTGGATCATCGTGCTCGTATGTCTCGGCACGATTCTCAACTACCTCGCACGGAATTCCCTCGCGGTGCTCGCCCCCGAGCTGAAGCAGGTCTTTTCGATCTCGACGCAGCAGTATTCGTACATCGTCGGTGCGTTCCAGATCGGTTACACGATCATGCAGCCGGTGTGCGGCTTCGTCGTCGACCTGATCGGGCTGCGGCTCGGGTTCGCGCTGTTCGCGGTGCTGTGGTCGGTGGTCGGCGTCGCGCATGGCTTCGCGTCGGGCTGGCTGTCGCTCGGCATCCTGCGCGGCTTGCTCGGCCTGTTCGAGGCCGCCGCGATTCCGTCGGGGATGAAGGCCGTCGCCGAATGGTTTCCCGATCGCGAGAAATCCGTCGCGGTCGGCTACTTCAACGCGGGCACGTCGCTCGGCGCCGCGATCGCGCCGCCGCTCGTCGTGTTCCTGTCGATGCGGTTCGGCTGGCAGGCCGCATTCATGGCCACCGGCGCGCTCGGCTTCGTGTGGGCCGCACTCTGGTACACGCAGTACCGGTCGCCGGCCGACCATCCGCGCATCACGCCGCAGGAGCGCACGCTGATCCGCGACGGCCAGGCGACGATGCCGCCCGTGTCGAAGCGCCGCATACGCGACGTCGTCACCGCGCGGCGCTTCTGGGCGATCGCGCTGCCGCGCTTCTTCGCCGAACCCGCGTGGCAGACCTTCAGCTTCTGGATCCCGCTGTATCTCGCGACCGAGCGCCACATGGAACTCAAGCAGATCGCGATCTTCGCGTGGATGCCGTTTCTCGCGGCCGACCTTGGCGGCATCGCGGGCGGCTACCTGTCGCCGTATCTCGCGAAGCGGTTCAAGCTCCCGCTCGTGTGGTCGCGCGTCGCCGGCGTCGCGCTCGGCGCGGTGCTGATGCTCGGGCCCGCGCTGATCGGGCTGGTGTCGTCGCCGTACACGGCCATCGCGCTGTTCTGCGTCGGCGGCTTCGCGCACCAGATGATCTCCGCGCTCGTCAACACGCTGTCGGCCGACGTGTTCGATTCCGAAGAAGTCGGCACCGCGAGCGGCTTCGCCGGGATGGCCGCGTGGATCGGCGGGCTCGGTTTCTCGCTGCTCGTCGGCGCGCTCGCCGACAAGATCGGCTATGCGCCGCTGTTCGCGTGCCTCGGCCTGTTCGACCTCATCGGCGTCACGCTGCTCGCGGTGCTGATCCGCGGGCAGTCGAAGCAGGAACGCCTGCTCGCACGGCACGCCTGATCCTCGCCCTTACCAGGAATCGCATTCATGACTTCGCTTCTTCATCCGCCCGTGTTCCACGTTGCAAGCCAGCACGCGAACCGTGTGCTGCTCGCGTCCGACACCGGCGCGACGCTCGAGATCTTCGTGCTCGAGGACGACATCGTGCGGGTACGCGTGCTGCCCGACGCAACGCCGCGCAACCCGCGCACGTGGTCGATCGCGCCGGGCCTCGACGACGTGCCGCTCGACGGGCGCGACCGCCTCGACCTCGACGGCTTCGCACTGCCCGCCTATACGCTCGTCGAAGACGACGACGGCGTGTGCATCGAAACCGCGCAGATCCGGCTCGCGGTGCGCCGGCAAGGCGGCCGGTGCACATGGTCGATGCGCGGCGCGGACGGCGCGTGGCGCGTCGCGCTCGCCGACCGCGCGACGCAGGCGTACAACTTCGGCTGGTGGGACGATCGTGCGTATCACTACGTCGCCCGCGAGCGCGGCGACAAGGTGTTCGGCCTCGGCGAACGCGCGGGCAACCTCGACCGCACCGGCGCGCGCTTCGAGATGCGCAACATCGATGCAATGGGCTACAGCGCGAAGCACACCGACCCGCTGTACAAGCACATCCCGTTCGCCATCACGTGGTCGCCCGATGCCTGCCAGGGGTTCGGGCTGTTCTACGACACGCTGTCGGACTGCTCGTTCGACCTGGGCCGAGAGCTCGACAACTATCACGGCCCGTACCGCTATTTCGTCGCCGAACATGGCGATCTCGACTACTACTTCATCGCATCGCCCGACACGCCGCTCGCGGCGGCGCGACGCTTCACGTGGCTCACGGGGCGCCCCGCACGCACACCGAAATGGGGGCTCGGCTATTCGGGCTCGACGATGAGCTACACCGATGCGCCGGACGCGCAGCAGCAGATGAACCAGTTCGTCGAGCAGTGCGATACGCACGACATCCTGTGCGATTCGTTCCACCTGTCGTCGGGCTATACGTCGATCGGCGCGAAGCGCTACGTGTTCAACTGGAACCGCGACAAGTTTCCCGACGCGAAGGGCTTCGTGAAGCACTACCGCGACCACGGCATCCGCCTGTGCGCGAACATCAAGCCGTGCCTGCTGCGCGACCATCCCGCATTCGAAGACGCAGCAAGGCGCGGGCTGCTGATCCGCTCGGCGTCCGGCGAGCCGGCATGGGTGCAGTTCTGGGACGAGGTCGGCGCGTATCTCGACTTCACGCAGCCGGATGCGTACCGCTGGTGGCGCGAGCAGGTCACGTCGGCGCTGCTCGAATACGGGATCGAGTCGACCTGGAACGACAACAACGAGTACGAGATCTGGTCGCCCGACGCGATCGCGCACGGCTTCGGCCAGCCGTTTCCCGCGCGCGAGGCGAAGGTGCTGCAGACGATGCTGATGATGCGCGCGTCGCGCGAAGCGCAGCGCGCGCATGCGCCGGCGCAGCGGCCGTTCCTCGTGTCGCGCTCCGGCGGCGCCGGCATGCAGCGCTATGTGCAGACCTGGTCCGGCGACAACTACACGTCGTGGGAAACCTTGCGCTACAACCTGAAGATGGGCCTCGGGCTCGCGCTGTCGGGCGTGTCGAACATCGGTCACGACATCGGCGGCTTCTCCGGGCCCGCGCCGTCGCCCGAACTGCTGCTGCGCTGGGTGCAGTTCGGCATCTTCATGCCGCGCTTCAGCATCCACTCGTGGAACGACGACGGCACCGTCAACGAACCGTGGATGTATCCGGAAATCACTGCGCAGATCGCGTCGCTGATCAAGCAGCGCTACCGGCTGCTGCCCTACCTCTATCACCTGCTGTGGCTGTCGACGACGCGCTACGAGCCCGTGCTGCGGCCGACCTTCGCCGATTTCCCTGGCGATGCGCGCTGCTACGACGAATGTGACGACATGATGCTCGGCGACGCGCTGCTCGTCGCGCCGGTCGTCGATCCCGGCCTGACGGAGCGCGCGGTCTACCTGCCGTCGGGCGCACGCTGGATCTGCTGCACGAGCGCGCGGTCGTTCGACGGCGGCGCGAACGTGACGCTGCCCGCGCCGTTCGACACGCCGGTGATGCTGCTGCGCGAGGGTCGCATGCTGCCGCTGAACGTCGCGGAACAGCATTTCGGCGCGCGTGCCGACACGCGCGGCTTCCTCGTCGCGCCGCGCGTCGAGGACGGCGTCGCGTACGGCGAATGCGTCGAGGACGACGGCGAGACGGAAGCATGGCGCGACGGCGAATACGGGCTGTGGCGCGTCGAAACCGGCCGCGAGGCGTCGGGCGCGCTCGGTGTATCGGTGCGCTGGGACGGCCGCCAGGCGCGCCCGGCCGATCGCGTCGAGATCCTGCTGCCCGCGTCGCTGCAAGGCCCGGTCGCCGTGCGCGGCGCGCGCGTCGAGCAGGATGCGCCGGACGGCGCATGGCGCCGCATCGGCATCGCATTCGATCGCTGAACCGCGCAAGCCACGCCAGGCAGGCCGTTCGCGCGGCCCGCCGCCCGCCACAGAGGAGGCGACCGAGCCTCCCGTCCACCTTGAAAAGATGAAGAGATCTGGAGATCGACAATGGAAGCACCCGTCAACCGCTATGTCATCCTGATTTTATCGGCCGCGTCGCTCGGCACGACCGCCGCCCACGCGCAGAGCAGCGTGACGCTGTACGGCGTCGTCGACGATTCGCTCGCATACGTGAACAACCAGCAGGGGCACTCGAACCTCTACATGCGCGACGGCAACCTGTATGCGTCGAAGTTCGGGCTGCGCGGCGACGAGGATCTCGGCGGCGGCACGCATGCGATCTTCGACCTGCAGTCCGGCTTCAACCTGAACACCGGCGCGCAGGCCGCTGCCGGCACGATCTTCAACCGCCAGGCGTTCGTCGGCCTGCGCAACGATCGCTACGGCACGATGACGGCCGGCCGCCAGTACACGCCCTACTTCCTGTTCGTCGGCCCGTACGCGTCGAGCAGCTGGCTGACCGGCGCGACGGGCGCGAATCCGGGCGATATCGACGGCCTCGACACGACGATCCGCGTGAACAACTCGGTCACCTATACGTCGCCGACCTTCGCCGGGCTGACCGCAAGCGCGATGTACGCATTCGGCGGCATTGCCGGCGCGACCGGCAAGGGCAACACGTTCAGCGCCGCGCTGCGTTATGCGAACGGGCCGATCGGCGTCGCGGCCGGCTACCTGCGCATCAACAGCTCGGGCTCGTCGGCCGGCTTCCTGAATCCGGCGACCGCCGCGTCGGGCAGCTTCGCGGTGTCCGTGCTGAACCAGGGCTACCTGACCGCGAAGGCCGTCGAGCAGGTCGCGGCGGCCGGCAACTATACGCTCGGCAACCTGACGATGGGTCTCAACTATTCGAACGTGAAGTACCTGCCCGGCAACGGCTCCGCGTTCACCGACGCAGCCGCGTTCAACACCTACGGCGCGCTCGCCGCGTACCGCTTTACACCGACGTTCTCGGTAGCCGGCGCGTTCGCATACACGCTCGCGTCGAAGGCGAACGGCATCAACAGTGCGGCCCGCTACCAGCAGTATTCGCTGAAGGAGTCGTACAGCCTGTCGAAGCGCACGACGCTCTATGCGCTGCAGGCGTACACGCATTCGAGCGGGCAGACGCTCGGTGCGCAAGGCGCCGGCCACGTGATCGACGCGGCACCGATCGTCGGCGATTCGCAGCAGCTCACGCCATCGACGACGCACGGCCAGTTCGTCGGCATGGCCGGGATCGCCGTCACGTTCTGAACCCTCGCGGCAGCGCCTTCGGCGCGCTGCCCCTGCCCCGGGCGACGCGCATTTCGCGCGTGCCGTCCGGGCGCCGAGACACGCCCGCCGCGGCGTTTTCAGCGCCCTGTCCGCCCGCCGCACGAGCTGCGCGGGTTTTCTCGATCTCCCCAATACCTTACAATTCGTCAGGTTTCTCCCTTCTGCATGCCCCCTTCTTGCAGTCCTGACACCGCGGTACACTCGACGCACGCCGTATCAGGGTCCGACGCGCGACACGCGCGCCGGGCGGCGTCGCGCCTCGTTGCGCCCACAACTGGATGCCAGCCATGCCAGATTCCCGCCCCTCGCCCCGCACGACATTCAAGCCGCAGGTCGTCCTGCCGTCGCTCGCGGTCATCGGTGCGCTGCTCGTCGTCTGCGCGCTGCTCCCGCGCGAAGCCGGCGCGCTGTTTTCCGCCGGCCAGCAATGGATCGTCGCGCGCTTCGACTGGTTCTACATCCTCGCCGTCACGACCTTCCTCGTGTTTCTCGTGCTGATCGCCGCGAGCGATTTCGGCAACATCCGCCTCGGCCCCGACGACGCCGAACCCGAATTCAGCTTCGTGTCCTGGACCGCCATGCTGTTCGCGGCCGGCATGGGTATCGGCCTCATGTACTTCGGCGTCGGCGAGCCGATGCAGCATTTCCTGAAACCGCCGACCGTCGACCCCGGCACGCCCGCCGCCGCGCGCGAGGCGATGCTGATGACCTTCTTCCACTGGGGCTTCCATGCGTGGGCGATCTACGGGCTGATGGGGCTCGTGCTCGCGTATTTCGGGTTTCGCTACAACCTGCCGCTGACGCTGCGCTCGGGGCTGTATCCGGTGCTGCGCGAGCGCATCAACGGCTGGATCGGCCACACGGTCGACGCGTTCGCGCTGGTCGGCACGGTCGCCGGCATCGCGACGACGCTCGGCTACGGCGTGATGCAGATAAGCGCGGGCCTGCATACGGTTGCCGGCTGGGACACGAGTAGCAACGTGTTCCGCATCGGGCTCGTCGCGCTCGTCGTGATCCTTGCGGGCGTGTCGGCCGCGACCGGCCTCGACAAGGGCGTGCGGCGGCTGTCCGAGCTGAACCTGCTCCTCGCGTTCCTGCTGCTCGCATTCGTGATCGTCGCGGGCCCCACGCTGTTCCTGTTCCGCGCGCTCGGCGACAACCTCGGCCAGTACCTGTCGCACCTCGTCGACCTGTCGTTCCGCACCTATGCGTATGCGCCGCCGCGCGACGAAGGCTGGTTCGGCGGCTGGACGATCCTCTACTGGGCTTGGTGGGTGTCGTGGTCGCCGTTCGTCGGGATGTTCATCGCCCGCATCTCGCGCGGCCGCACGATCCGCCAGTTCGTGATCGGCGTGCTGCTCGTGCCGACCGCGTTCAACCTCGTGTGGATGACCGTGTTCGGCAACAGCGCGATCTGGCTCGATACACACGGCGCGGCCGGCGCACTCGCGCAGACGGCTACCAACGTCGATGCGCTGCTGTTCCGGTTCTTCGATTTCCTGCCGCTGCCGCAACTGCTGTCGATCGTCGCGATCGTGCTGATCGCGGTGTTCTTCGTCACGTCCGCCGATTCGGGCGCGTTCGTGCTCGACCAGATCGCAACACGCGGCAACGCGCACTCGCCCGTGTGGCAACGACTGTTCTGGGCCGCGCTGCTCGGCGTGACGGCCGCGGTGCTGCTCGTCGCAGGCGGGCTCGGCGCCTTGCAGGCGATGACGCTGATCGCCGCGCTGCCGGTCGCGATCATCATGCTCGCGCTCTGCTACGGACTGTGGCGCGGGCTCGCGGCCGACCGCGTGCACTATTCGCAGGACGTCGCACCGGCGACGAGCTTCTGGACCGGCCAGCACTGGCGCCACCGCCTGACGCACATCCTGCGGCAGACGACCGAAGCCGAAGCGCGTCAGTTCGTCGCCGAGACGGTCGAGCCCGCGCTGCGCAAAGTCGCCGACGAGTTGCGCGCGAGCGGCGTCGATGCAAACGTGCAGCACGACAGCGACGACGCCGTGCGGCTCACCGTGCCGACCGCCGACCACCGCGATTTCGTGTACGGTGTGCGCGTGACGGCGAAATCCGCGGCCGCGTTCCTCGTGCGCGAGGCGGCCGGGCCGGAAGCGGCACGGGCACACGTTTACGGGATCGTCACGTTCTTCGAGGACGGGCGGCTCGGCTACGACGTCGAATACCTGCGCGGCGACGAAGTGATTGCCGACGTGCTGCGCCAGTACGAGCGCTACGTGTCGCTCGCGGCCGACAAGCGCACGCATCTGCTCAGCCGCGCGCCCGGGCATGCGACGGAGGCCGAATGAACCTGCATACCACCGCCTTTGCTGCGCCGTGGCGCTCCGCCACGCGCGACGGAGCCGCACGATGACCGGGCTCCTGCAAAGCCGCGCGTCCGACGTCATCGCGCTCGGCACGCTCGCCGTGCTCTACCTCGGTGGAGCCGGCATCGCGCTGTGGCGGATCCGGGCCGCGGCGCCGCGCGGCAAGGTCTACTGGATCGGCTGCGCGGCGCTGCTCGCCGGCGGCGCCATCGCGATGGGCATCAACCTGTCGCCGATGCCGGACACCGGGGATATGCCGCCCGGGTTTGCGCTCGGCGTCGAGGCCGTCCTGCTCGGTCTCGCACTGGTCGCCGGCGGTTGCGCGTGGCTGATGCTGCGCGCGCGGCGACGCTGACGCGCGTACGTCGCGCGGCCCGGCTTCGCCCCGCGCGAGCGGTAACGCGCAGGGCGAACCGGCCGCCTTCCCTGATCCGCTTCTTTACCGCAACGCGTTACGCGGACGGTGCGCGCGCCGTCACGAGCCAGCATGCCGCGTCGAAGCGCACATCGGCACCATCCACGTAAGGCTCGAACGCGGCACGCATCGTGTCGACCACGCGCCGCCGCGTTGCCTCGTCCACCTCCAGCAACGCAAGCCCGACCGGGCCCAGCCGCGCGATGTAGTCGTCCAGCGCAGGCTCGGGCAGCGCGCATGCCAGATCGACCGGCTCGATCGCGATATCCGCCCAGCCGCTGTCCGTCAACACTGACGCGATCCGCTGCCGGTCGCCGAACGCGAACTGCCCCGGCGCGCCGGGCCGCCGTGCGGGCAGGTTCGGCAGCAACGGCGCGGCGGCCCGTTCGGCGATCGTCATGAACGGATTGTCGGCCGCGCTGCGCCATGCGACGAACCGCATCTGCGCATTCGGCCGCGCCGCATGCCGCAGATTCGCGAAGGCCCGGACCGGATCGTCGAAGAACATCACGCCGAGGCGCGACACGATCAGGTCGACACTCGCGGGCTCGAACGCGTGCGTCTGCACATCCGCGCACACGAAGCGGGCGTGAACGCCGCTGCGTTCGGCGCGCGCCCGCGCGGCGTCGATCATCCGGGCCGAGATATCGATGCCCGTGCATGGCGCATCCGCGCCGAGCCGCCGCGCGATCGCGAGCGTGACCGCGCCCGTGCCGCAGCCGACGTCGAGCACGCTGCGCGCGGACGACACGGCCGCCGCATCCGCAAGCAACCGCTCCAGCGGTTCGAACATCCGGTCGATCGGCGCCTGCGTATCGACCCAGGCGCGCCCCGACGGGCCGTTCCATAGCGCGGATTGTTCGTCATTGGGCCGGCTGGTTTCCATCGTCGATTCCCCTTCTGGTTCATTGATCGTGCATTGCACTTTGCTGCTTCAAGCCGGCTTGAGGTCAAGGCCCCCGGCCGCGACCGGCCGCTGCGATGTCGACACCCGGCCCGCGTACGAGCCCCCGCCGCACCCCGTGTTTTTCACATTTCTTACATTCGCGCTGCGTATCGTTGACGACTTTCCTACGGTGCCTCCCATGCGACGACTCCTCACGCGCGCGCTGCTCGTGCGCTGCGCTCCCCTTGTTGCCCTCGCCGCGCTGTCCGCGTGCTCGAACCACATCGATTCGCCGGCCGATCCGGCGAGTGCGTCGGCCAACGTCCAGGCCGCATGGGTCGAGATCGGCGATGCGAACCAGGCGATCGCGCGCGTCATCACGAACTACACGCCCGCGTCGGCCAGCGATCCGCTGTGCCCGCAACTGAGCGTCGACGGCAAGCTGTCGCGCATGTCCGTGCGCGCGGGCGCCGCGACCGTCGCCCAGCGGCCGACCGCCAGCGACCCGTCCGATTCGAAGCCGTCGAGCTTCCCGGTGTCGGTCTGCGAGATGACGCTGCCGGCCGGCGCTCAGGCGGCGAGCGTCGCGGGCCGCACGCTGCCGCTGCCGAAGGCGCAGCCGCAACGCATCGCGATCATCGCCGACACGGGCTGCCGCATGAAGAAGGCCGACAACGCGTGGCAGGCGTGCAACGACGCGACGGTCTGGCCGCTCGACACGATCGCGGCGAGCGTCGCGAAGCTGTCGCCCGACCTGGTGATGCATATCGGCGACTACCACTATCGCGAGAACGCCTGCCCGCCGGACATCGCTGGCTGCAAGGACAGCCCGTGGGGCTACGGCTGGGATACGTGGCAGGCCGACCTGTTCCGCCCGGCCGCGCCGCTGCTCGCGAAGGCGCCGTGGGTCGTCGTGCGCGGCAACCACGAGGAATGTGCGCGCGCAGGCCAGGGCTGGTTCCGCTTCCTCGACCCGCGCCCGTACTCGGCCGCGCGCTCGTGCAACGATCCGGCCAACGACAACGACGCGAACTATTCGGAACCCTATGCGGTGTCGCTCGGCAGCGGCTCGCAAGTGATCGTGTTCGACACCGCGAAGGTCGGCCGCACGCCGCTCAAGACGACCGACGCGCAATTCGGCATCTACCAGAAGCAGTTCCAGACGGTCGCCGCGCTCGCGTCGAAGGCCGGCATGACGACGACGATCTTCACGAACCATCATCCGATCCTCGCGTTCGCGCCGATCGCCGGCAGCACGCCCGCGCCGGGCAACCTCGCGCTGCAGTCGGTGATGTCGAGCCTCAACGCGCAAGCGTACTACCCGCCCGGCGTGCACGTCGCGCTGCACGGCCACGTGCACGACTTCCAGGCGATCAACTTCTCGTCCGGGCACCCGGCGACGATCGTGTCCGGCAACGGCGGCGACAACCTCGACGTCGCGCTGCCCGACCCGTTCCCGGCCGGCCTGACGCCCGCGCCAGGCGCGGTGATCGAGCGGCTGTCGCACAACAACAGCTTCGGCTTCCTGATCATGGAACGCAACGCCGCCCCGGCGACCGGCTGGGTGTTCCGCGCGTATTCGGCAGCCGGCAAGCTGCTCGCGTCGTGCAACCAGTCGGGTACGACGCTCGCTTGCGACAAGACGGGGTTCATTGCACCGTGAGTGAAGGCGTTCGATGTGACGGCCGCCATGCACGCGGCCGGCAAACGCTGCGCGCACTGACCGCGGCCGTGCTCGCCGGCCTGGCGCTCGCGGCCCACGCCGCACCGGTCGAAACGGTCCTGCTTCCCGGCGCGCCGCCATCACGGGTCGTCGACACGATCGGCAACGGCACGCCGCAGGTGACGGGCAAGATCGATGCGGCGACCGCGCGCTTCGCGCCCGACCCGACGCTCGTCGCGCTCGGCCGCCGGATCTTCTTCGATCCGCGGCTGTCCGAGCCGCGCGGCATGTCGTGCGCCGGCTGTCACGACCCGGGCCGCGCGTTCGCGCCGACGCTGTCGGCCGCCTCGCTCGCGGGGCCCGGCGTGCCGGAAGGCAGCCGGCCCGGACGTTTCAGCCAGCGCAACGCACCGTCGCTGCTCTATGTGCGCTACGTGCCGCGCCGCCACTTCTACCAGGACGACGACGCCCCCGCGCCATCGCCGTTCGGCGGCCTGTTCAGCGACGGCCGCGCGGATACGCTCGCCGAGCAGATCCGCGGGCCGCTGTTCGATCCGAACGAGATGAACAACCGGTCGCCGGCCGCGCTGCTGCGCAAGGTCGATGCGACCGAACTCGCGCCCGATCTCGCCGCGCGCTTCGGCGCGCCGGTGCGGCGCGATCCCGAGCAACTGGTGCGCGCGCTGGGCCTGGCCGTCGAGGCCTACCTGCAGAGCGACGAAATGGCGCCGTTCACATCGCGTTTCGACACGTTCCTGCGCACGCGCAAGCCGCTCGCGCCGGCCGAGATGCGCGGCCTTGCGCTGTTCCGGAATCCCGACAAGGGCAACTGCATGAGCTGTCACACGCTGTCGGAGACGTCGAGCCGCCCGGAGCGCTCGCTCTTCACCGATTTCGGCTACGACGCGATCGCGGTGCCGCGCAACCGCGCGCTGCCGGCGAACCGCGATCCGCGCCATTTCGACAACGGGCTGTGCGACACCGCACGGCGGCTGCGCTGGCCCGAACCGACGCAATGGTGCGGCTACCTGCGCACGCCGGGGCTGCGCAACGTCGCGGTCAAGCAAACCTTCATGCACAACGGCGTGTTCACGACGCTGCGGGATGCGGTCGCGTTCTACAACACGCGCTCGACCGACCCGGGCTTCTGGTATCACGGGGCCAGAACGTTCGACGACGTGCCGGCCGCCTACCGCGGCAACATCAACGTCAACTCGACGCCGATGAACCGCCGGCCCGGCACGCCGCCCGCACTGACCGACGCGGAAATCGACGACATCGTCGCATTCCTCGGCACGCTGACCGATGCGCGCTATACGGGGGTTGCCGCCCCCGCAGCGCCTGCTGCCCCGGCTACCCGGATCACGCGAACCGCCGCGTCGGCTCGCTGACCCTGGCCGAACGGCCAGCCGCACGCACCCCCGCTTGCGGCCGCCGCAAACACTGGTTATATTTACAGTACTGTATTTATGAACAGTGAGGTGCGCGATGGAACATCTGGTCCGTATCGTCAACGACGCCGATCGCCAAGTACTGGCGTGGCTTCGCGCCCAGGTCGGCGATGCCCGCGTCGAGCGCGCGGCTCGCCAGCTCGGGCATACGCGCAAGCCCTTCCCGTCCGCCGTGTGCCGGTATCTGGGCATGAGCGCACCGGCCACGCTGCGCCAGGCCGAACGCCCCCGCGCCGCGCGCGATTTCTCGGTCGGCGATCGTTACCTGTCGCTGATCCGCCAGCACCTCGCCACGCACTCGGCCAGCCGATGAAATGGCGGCGGCTGGCCGCGTCGATGGTTCGGAAAGCCGCGGGGCTTGCGTATCCGCAGGCCCGACCGGTCGCCACCGTGCTTACGTGGCCGCGGTGGCTTCCCGTACGAGGCGGCCGAGCGTTTCGAATGCCGCTTCGTGCGCCGCATCGAACACGCGCGTGCAAGCGAGCCGGATGTAGCCGTCGAAGCGGTCGGAATTCGAGAAGATCGAACCGGGTGCGATCCTGACGCCGTGCGCCAGCCCGGCGTCGAACAGCGCCTCCGACCGCACGCCGTCCGGCAGCGCGATCCACAGCAGCATCCCGCCCGGCGGCTGGTTCATCCGGGTTCCGGCCGGGAAATGCCGCGCAATCGCGTCGATCGTCACGTCGCGCTGCACGCGCAACTGTTCGCGGAACCGGTGCAGATGGCGGTCAAACGCGCCCGAACCGACGAATTCGGCCGCAACGGCCTGCAGCAACGCGGCGTTGTGCCGGCTGTGCGCGAACTTCAGCATCTTCACGCGCGCATGCCAGCGCCCTGCGCTTATCCAGCCAATCCGCATCCCGGGGGCCAGCACCTTGTTGAACGACGGACAGTAGATCACCGTGCCGTCGCGGTCCCATGCCTTCAACGGCTTGACCGCCTGCGGCGCCTCAACGAGTTCGCGATATGGCTCGTCCTCGATCACGGCCACGCCGTGGCGCGAACACAGCGAGACGAGCGCGGCCTTGCGCGCATCGGGCATCACGCAGCCGAGCGGGTTTTGCAGGTTCGGCACGACCACCACGGCCCGAATGTCCGGATACGCGGTCAGCGCCACTTCGAGCGCCTCGATCGACAGGCCTGTCGTCGGGCTGGCCGGGATTTCGAGCGCACGCAGGCCGAGGCTTTCGAGCAACTGGATCAAGCCGAAGAACGCCGGCGATTCGATCGCGATCGTGTCGCCGGGGCGCGCCACCGCGCGCAACGCGAGATTCACGGCGTCGACGCCGCCGCTCGTCGACATCACGTCGTCCGGCGTCACCGTCACGCCGTACGACAGTGCGCGCTTGGCCATCGTCTGCCGGAACTCGGGCGAACCGCCGACGGGCCCCGCGTCGGTCAGCAACGTGGGCTTGCGCCGCAACAGCCGGATCGCGAGTGCCTGCAGCCGCTCGGCCGGATACAGCGTGGCCAGCGCGGAAGCACCGCCGAGATTCAGCGCATCGGGCGCCGCGTTTGCACGATCGATCACGCGCGACACGCGTTCGTGCAGGCCCGCGAACGGCGGCTCGACGCTCAGCGGCGGGCCGTCGCTTTCCGGCAGCGTTTCGAGCGCGACCGCCGCGCGGCGCCTCACGAAATAGCCGGAGCGCGGCTTCGCCGCGCACCAGCCCGTATCCTCGAGCCGCCGGAACGCCTGGATCGCGGTCGACAGGCTCACGCCGTGCTGCGCCATGAATGCGCGCACCGACGGCATCCGGTCGCCGGGCAACAGCGTGCCGGCCGCGATGATGCGGCGGTAATGCTCGGCGAGCCGTTCGTAAAGCGGCTCGCCGTCCATCGGCAAAGGCGGGCGGGATGAATCGGTGAAAGATGTCATGCAGGCGATCGTGCCCGCGCGGCCGATGGCACGCCAGATACAGATTCCGGAGAAACCCACCGATACAGCGGCGCAAAATCGTCGTCTGCACCGCAACAGATTCCCGCCCCCTGAATCTGTCGTGCCGGGGCCCGTTTCCCTAACCTGATTGCACGCTGTCGCCTCGCCATCGCGAGGCCGCGCAACCGGGAAAGGGAATCGCCATGCAAACGCATCACATCCGGCTCGACGCCGGGCAAAGCCACTTTGCGTGGTTCGACAAGGGCAGCCAGGTGATCGTGCTGGACGGCGCGCTCGCGGTCACGCTGCGGCACGGCGGGCTCGACTGGTTGCCCGACGCGCCGCAGTACATTCGCCACTTGCTCGACGCAGGCGAATGCCTGACGCTCGAGACAGCCTGCCACGTGGCGCTGTCAGCCGGCGGCGCTGGCGCGGTCAGCACTGCGGTCGTGGCACCAGTAAGCCGGAGAGGCTTACTCGTGGCGTGGCGCACGATCCTGCGCCGGCTGTCCGGATGGATACGCGGCGGCCATCGTGTGGGCGAGCATTCCTGAAATCGCGATTTGACACGTCACGGAGAAGCGTCCGGCTGCCACCGCCTCATCCGGCGGAGATCCCGCGCGCCCCGGTTCGGCCGTGCTCATGCGGATCAACCGATCCTTGGCCGGTTCAACCGCCGCCTGCCTGGCACGCGGCGATCACGACATCACCGCACGCTCCTGCGACGCTCGATCCACTCGAATGCCGCCATCCCGGCCAGCATCGCGACGACGAACCCGATCCCCTTCGCCGATCCGAAGCCGATCGACACGATCGCGGGCCCCGGGCAGAACCCGGCGATCCCCCAGCCGATGCCGAACACGGCGCTTCCGGCAACCAGCCGCACCGTGATCGCCCGCAGGGCCGGCAACTGCATCGTCAAGCCGAGCCACGACCGCGTCCGGCGTTTCGCCCATGCAAATGCGAACACGGCCACGCCCGTCGCGCCGGCCATCACGAACGCGAGCGACGGATCCCAGCGGCCCGCCAGGTCGAGAAAGCCGAGCACCTTCTGCGGATTGGCCATGCCCGACACGATGAGGCCGACGCCGAACAGCAGCCCCGCCAGAAACGCGAATCCCGCCTGCATGTCAGCCTCCCAGCACGTGCCGTCGCACGAATACGGTCACGAAGCCCGCGACCATGAAGACCACCGTCGCGACCACCGAGCGCAGCGCACCGCGCGACATTCCGCACACGCCGTGGCCGCTCGTGCAGCCGCCCGCGTATCGCGTGCCGACTCCGACCAGCAACCCTGCTGCCGCCAATTCGAACCAGCCTGCATCGACCTGCGGTGTCAGGCGGGTCCCGGCGATGCGCATCACCAGTGGTGCGGCGATCAGCCCGGCGACGAACGCGATGCGCCAGTCGCGCTCGCCGGCACGTGCGGTGAGCAGACCGCCGACGATGCCGCTGATGCCGGCGATCCGGCCGTTGAACGCAACGAGCCACGCGGCCGCGAGCCCGATCAGTACGCCGCCGGCCAGCGACGGCCACGGCGTGAAATGAAGCGCATCAAGCTGCATCGCGACGCCCCTTCGCGGCCGGGCCGCAGAACTGTTCGACCAGCACGCCCATCACAGCGACTGCGGCCGGGCTGTCGAGCGAATAGTGGATGTTCTTGCCGTCGCGGCGCGTGCGAACCAGCGCGTTGTCCCGCAACACGCCGAGTTGCTGCGACAGCGTCGGCTGGCGGATATCCAGCGCTGTCTCGAGATCGCTCACGCAGCGCTCGCCCTGGGACAGTTCGCAGAGCAGCAGCAACCGGTCGGGATTCGACAGCACCTTGAGCAGCGCGCAGGCCGACTCGGCGGCCGTGCGCATCTGATCGGGTTCCGGCAACCCGGCGGACAGTTCGTCGTTCATCGGCGCAGGGAGACAATTAAAGAATCAATATTATATTAATTCATATAATATCGCACCTCGCTGTTTGCCGACAGGCGGCCTTGCGCCCTCCTTCGCTCACGCCTGCTCGCCCGCAATCGCCTTCGCGGCAGGCATGCGTGCCGCATCGGCACGAACCACGCCGAGCGCCAGCACCGCAACAGCCGCGATCACGCACGGCGCCGCGACGACGGCAAACGCGGTCGACAGCGGCCCGCCCATCGCCAGCATCGCGCCGCCCGCCATCGACCCGACGACCGAGCCGCCACGGCCGATCCCGTTCGCCCAGCTCACGCCGGCGGTGCGGCACTCGGTGGGATAGAACGCCGCCGACAGCGCGTTCGCGCCGACCTGCGAGCCCGACACGCAGAAGCCGGCCGCGAACACGGCGAGCGCGGCGCCCCACGGCGACGCGGCAAACACGCCGATCGCCGCGACGAATACGCCGGCCGCCGCATAGCTGCAGGCCAGTACGCGATGTGGATCGAAACGGTCCATCAGCCCGCCGAGGACGATCGCGCCGAGCGTGCCGCCGACCTGGAACATCGCGGTCACGCGCGCGGCCGTCTGCAGCGTCGCGCCGGTCGTGCGCAGCAGCGTCGGCAGCCAGCTCGACAGCAGGTAGATCACGAGCAGGCTCATGAAGAACGTGAGCCACAGCAGCAGCGTGCCGCGCAGCAGGTCGGGGCCGAACAGGCGGCCGAGCGGCGACCCTGCCGGCTTGCCGGCAGGCGCGATGAACGACGCGTTCCCAAGATGCGGATCCGGTGCAATGCGGCCGAGCATCGCAGCGATCCGCGCGGAAGGTGCGCCCTGATTGACGAGATAGCGCACCGATTCCGGCAGCCGCCACGCGAGCACCGGCAGGAGCAGCAGCGGCGCGGCGGCGCCGACGACGAGCACCGCGCGCCAGCCGTGATGCTCGATCAGCGACGCGGCCACGAGCCCGCCGAGCGCGGAGCCGATCGTGAAGCCGCAGAACATCGTCGTCACCAGCAGCGAACGGCGCCGCGCCGGACAGTACTCGGACGTCAGCGTGATCGCATTGGGCATCGCGCCGCCGAGCCCGAGCCCGGTCACGAAGCGCCACGCGATCAGCCCGGTCAGGCCGCCCGCGCTCGCCGACGCGGCGCTCGCGATGCCGAAGCACGCCACGCAGGCGAGCAGCAGCCGCTTGCGGCCGAACCGGTCGCCGAATGGCCCGAACACGAGCGCGCCGGCCATCAGCCCCGCGAGCCCCGCGCCGAACACCGGCGCGAGCTGCGCGGGCGACAGGCCCCATTCCGCGCGGATGACGGGGGCGATGAAACCGATCGATGCGGTATCGAAACCGTCGATCGCGACGATCAGAAAGCACAGGACGACGATCGCGGCCTGAAACGGCGCAACGCGATGCCGGTCGATCCATTCGCTGACGTCGATGGACAGCGTATCGGCCATGATGGTGTCTCCTCCAGGAAGGCAGTCGCGCGTCGTGTCGTTGAAATGCGCGCCGCCGGAATCGGGCTGACCGCGCCGCGCTACGCGACGGACGTCAGGCAATCCTCCGCACGCCAGCCGTGCAGCCAGTCGAGCGCGTCGTAGAACTGCGCCTGCGTGCGGCCGACCCAGAGCCCGTTGCGCACCTGCCGCTCGACGCCCTTCGCGTGATAGATCCGCCCCATCTCGCGCGCCGAATACAGCACACGCGCGGTGCGCGGAATCCGCACGCGCTCGTACAGCGCGAACGCGGCTTCGAAATCGCCGTCGGTCCGAGCCACGGCCGCGCCGAGCGTCACTGCGTCCTCGAGCGCCTGGCATGCGCCCTGCGCGATGTATTGCGTCATCGGATGCGCGGCGTCGCCGAGCACTGTCGCGCGGCCCGCGCTCCAGCGTTCGACCGGATCGCGATCGGCGGTCGCCCAGCGCTTCCACGACGTCGGCCGGTCGAGCATCTGCTTCGGCAGCGGATGGATGCCGTCGAAGTACGACAGCACTTCTTCCTTGCTGCCCTCACGCACGCCCCACGTCTCCTGCTCGCGGCTGTGGAACGTGACGACGAGGTTGTACTGCCGCCCGCCGCGCAGCGGATAGTGGACGAGATGGCAATGCGGGCCGGCCCACACGACCGGCGCATTGATCTGCAGATCCTGCGGCATGTCGTCGACGCCGACCACCGCGCGATACACGACGTGGCCCGTCACGCGATGCACATCGCCGATCAGCGCCTGACGGATCGCGGATTTCACGCCGTCGCAGCCGATCACGGCATCGGCGCGATAACGTTCGCCGTGCTGGTCGGTCACGGTCACGCCGTTGCCGTCCTGCTCGAAGCCGCACACCTGCGTACTCGTCCGGAATTCGATCAGCGGATGATCCTTGACCGCTTCGTAGATCGACAAGTGAATGTCCGCGCGATGAATCACCGCATACGGGTTGCCGAAGCGCTCGCGGTACGCGGCGCCCGTCTCGATGCGCGCAACCTCGCGCGCATCGACCGCATCCATCAGTTGCAGCCAGTCGGTGAACACGGCCCGGCCGCGCGCGGCTTCGCCGACACCCAGCGCATCGAGCGCGTTGAACGCATTCGCCGCGAGCTGGATTCCCGCGCCGATCTCGCCGATCCGCTCCGCCTGTTCGAGCAGCTTCACGCGAACGCCCTGGCGCGCGAGCGCGAGCGCCGTCGCGAGCCCGCCGATGCCGCCGCCGATCACCAGCACGCGCCGGCCGTTGTCTTTTGTCTCGCTCATGGTTGTCTCCTGCTTCGTGTTACGCGACGTAATCCGGTTGCCGTTGCGGCTGTGCGGCCTCGAATGCCGGCTCGCTCCGCGCATGCTCGAAAACCGCGAGGCTGCGCGGATACGCGCTCAGGTCGCAATCCATCCGCAATGCGTTCGCGACCTGCGGCACGAGGCATACGTCGGCGAGCGTCGGCGTGTCGCCAAAGCACCACGGGCGCTCGTCCACGCGCGCGAGCAGCCGCTCGACGCCGGCCATCCCTTCCGCGATCCAGTGCCGGTACCACGCGGTCTTCTGCTGCGGCGTGACCTTCAGCTCGCTGTCGAGATAGCGCAGCACGCGCAGGTTGTTGACCGGATGGATGTCGCATGCGATCAGCGCCGCGAGTTCCAGCACGCGGGCACGGTGCTGCGGCTCGAGCGGAATCAGCCGGGGTTCCGGATGTACCTGGTCGAGGTAATCGAGGATCGCGAGCGACTGCCCGAGCCGGAAATCCCCATCGACCAGCGCCGGCACCGCTGCCGACGGGTTCACCTGAGCGACGTAAGCGGCGTCGCGATGCTCGCCGGTGCGGATGTTCACCGGCAGCGTGTCGTACGGCAGCCCTTTCAGCGCGAGCGCGATGCGCACCCGGTAGGACGTCGAACTGTTGAAGAAGCTATGCAGTTGCACGATGTCGCCTTTCGAGGAAGATGCGTCAGACCACGCGCACGGTCAGTTCGCCGAGCCGTTCGACGCCGACCTTCATCACGTCGCCCGCGACCACCGCGCCGACGCCTTCGGGCGTGCCCGTGAAGATCACGTCGCCCGGTTCGAGGCGGAAGAACTTCGACAGGTCGGCCACCGTTTCCGCAACCGACCAGATCAGGTGGGATACGTCGCTCTTCTGCTTCGTCGCACCGTTGACGGTCAGCCACAGGCCGCCCTGCTCGAAATGACCGACGTCGCTTGTCCGGTGCACGGGCCCGATCGGCGCGGAGCGGTCGAACGCCTTGCCGATTTCCCACGGCCGGCCCATCTCGCGCATCTTCATCTGCAGGTCGCGGCGCGTCATGTCGAGGCCGACCGCGTAGCCCCACACGTGTTCGAGCGCGTGCTCGAGCGGGATATCCGAACCGCCCTTGCCGATCACCGCGACGAGTTCGGCTTCGTAGTGATAGTTCTGCGTCTGCGCCGGATATGCGAGATCGAGCGTTTCGCCGTATGCGACCGGCACGATCGAATCGGCCGGCTTGCAGAAGAAGAACGGCGGCTCGCGATCGGGATCGAAGCCCATTTCGCGTGCATGGGCCGCGTAGTTGCGGCCGACGCAATACACGCGGCGTACCGCGAACTGCGCGTCGCTACCGGCGACGGGGAGCGCCACGGGCGCTTCGGGCGGGAAAACGAAAGTCATGAATGGCTCCAGCGTCGATACGAATGAAGGGGTACGCGCCGCGGCGGCGGCGTGCGGGGAAACGAACCGTTGAAACCGGCCGGCGTCAGTCGCGCGCTTCGCGCAGCAGGTTCAGCGCGGACAGCACGGGCCGGTCGGAATAGCTGAACAGCACGCTGTCGGACGATGCCGACAGCCGCACGGGCACCCACGACGGCGTGACGAAGATGTCGTGCGGCTCGAATTCGAATGCGCTGCCGCCGATGTGCGCGGTGCCGCTGCCCTCGACGACGCAGTAGATCGTCGCGTCGGTGCTGCGGTACGTGCGGCCGTCGAAGCCAGCGGGCAGGAACTGCATGAAGGTGGCGATCGTCGGCATCGGCCAGCCGCCCGTCGCGGGGTTCACGTAGCGCAGCTTCACGCCGTCCCACGCGTCGAGCTCGCCGTTCCGGTACAACATGTCGAGCGCCTCGCGGGTGCGTGCATACGGATAGCTGAACACCGGCGACGTCGGATCGCTCGCGCGATGCCGCACCGGCACCATGTTGTGACCGAAGCGCGCGAAGCTGTCGCCTTCCGGGCGATTCACGGGTTGCACGGCTTCCGGGTAGTTCTCCGCGAAGCCCGCGTCGAGGTTCGCGAGCAGCGGAATGTCGAGCCCGTCGAGCCATACGACCGGCTCGCCGCCCTGTTCCTCCGACGGGTTGCCATGGTCGTGCCACGCCCACGACGGCGTGATGATGAAGTCGCCCGGATGCATCGTCGTGCGCTCGCCGTTCACGGCCGTCCACGCGCCGCCCCCTTCGACGATGAAGCGCAGCGCCGACTGCGTATGCCGATGGCTCGGCGCGATCTCGCCCGGCAGGATCAGTTGCAGGCCTGCGTACAGGGTCGGCGTCATGCTCGACTTGCCGGGCAGCCCCGGGTTCTCCAGCACCAGCACGCGGCGCACGGCTTCTTCCGCGCTGATCACGCTGCCGGCCTGCATCACGAGGTCGCGCACCTGCGCGTACTTCCAGATCGCGGCCTGCGCGGCCGGCTGCGGGGATGTCGGCACGAGGTCGTGCAGCGATTCCCACAGCGGCGCCAGGCGCTGCTCGGCGATCCGTGCGTAGTAGGCGGCGCGCGACGCGTCCGGGTGGGTCGTCATGATGTCTCCTTGGTGTCGGCCGATCGGCGTCGGCGCTATGTCGGGGCGGGGACCGTGCTGCAGTCCGTTAGCTGATTTATATTCGACCCAGACATACCCGGTAAAATGGTCAAATCATCTAATTCATATCATTCTGGATATACCTTCTTCTCGCGACGAGGCATGCGATGGACTGGACCCACCGGCTGCGACTGCGGCATCTGCAGGTACTGTTGAGCCTTGCCGGCACCGGCAATCTGAGCCAGTCGGCGATCGCGCTCGCGACCACGCAGCCCGCGCTGTCGAAATGGCTGAAGGAACTGGAAGAGGATGTCGGGCTGCCGCTGTTCGAACGGCATGCGCGCGGCCTGCGGCCGACACCCTACGGCGAAGCGCTGATCGAGCATGCGCGCCGCGTCGAAGCGCAGCTCGACGTCGCTCGCGACGACATGGCCGCGCTGCGGGAAGGCGGCAGCGGCCTCGTGACGATCGGCACGTCGGGCGTCGCGGCAGCCGACACGGTGCCGCTTGCGGTGTCGCAACTGCTGAAACGGATGCCGCGCGCGCAGGTGCGGATGACCGAAGGCACGATGAACCAGCTGATGCCGCAGCTCGCACGCAGCGAACTGGATATCGTCGTGGGCCGCTCGGGGTCGACATCCGTCGATCCGCTGCTGCATGCCGAGGCGCTGTATGTCGATCCGGTCGTGTTCGTCGCTCGGCCCGGCCATGCGCTCGCCGGTACGGCGTCGGTCGGCTGGGACGACGTGCTCGCCTATTCGTGGATCGTGTGGCCGTCGGGCACGCCCGTGCACAACGCGCTGGAGACCGCGCTGACGGCCGCCGGCCGCGTGCGCCCGCCGCACTGCGTCGAATCGAATTCGTCGATCCTCAACCTCACGCTGCTGAACAACACCGACTTGCTCGGTGTCGCGTCATATCGCGCTGCACAGCGCTTCGCGCAATTGAACGCGATCCGGATCCTGCCGATGCAGCTCGAAGGCCAGGGCACGGTGTCGATGTACTGGCACCCCGACAGCGCGAATCGCGCGGCCGTGGCCGCGACGATCGAGTGCCTGCGCGCCTGCGCGGCGCCGCAGGTCGGCGGGTGGGAGAAAGTGAAGGCGGATTGAATGTGAAGCGGCCCGGCGTCACCCGGGCCGGGTTGCCGCGACGACGCGAAGCATCACGCGCCGTCGCAGGATGCCGTACCGTCCAGCATCAGCGTGCCGACCCGCGCGGGCACGAGCGGCGTGCGCGGTGCGGGCGGCGCCCAGCCGAACAGCGCCTGCGCGGCCGCACCGCACACGCGGCCCTGGCACGCGCCCATCCCGCAACGCGATTGCAGCTTTGCAGCCGTCCAGCCCGGCTCCCGAGCGACTGCATCGAAACGCACGTCTTCGCAACGACACAGCAGCGTGTCGGGCCGCGCGAGCCGGCGGATCGGCTCGCGGATGGCGAAACGCTCGCGCACGGCATCCGCAAAAGCCTGCCAGTGCGCTCGTTGCGCGACGAGTACGGCCAACTGCGCCGTCTGCCCGGTCGCCGCAAAACCGGCGATCTCGCCTTCGACCATCGCCAGCTCGCTGCCGCCGACGCCCGTGCACTCGCCCGCCGCGAAAACCCCGTCGCGGCTCGTACGCTGGTGCGCATCGACCGCCACCGCACCGTTGTCGATCCGGCAGCCGAGATGGCTCGTCAGCACGGTGTTCGGCACGAGGCCGAATCCGCACGCGAGCCGGTCGCAGTCGACCTCGAACTCGCGATCGCCGTGACGGATCCGCACGCGTTCGAGCCGCTTGTCACCGAGCGCTTCCACGACATGCGCATCGGGCCGATAGGCGGCCGTGACGAGCTTCGCGGCCTGCGCGAGCTTCGACGGCCAGCGCCACAGCCCCGCCCCGAAACCGGCCACGCTGCCCCATGCGGCCTGTTCGAGCACGTGCGACACGCGCGCGCCGGCCTGACGGGCCGTCGCGGCGCTCGCCAGCAGCAGCGGCCCGCTGCCCGCGATCACCGTGCGCTGCCCGCGCACGTCGAGGCCGTACTTGATCAGCGCCTGCAAGCCGCCCGCGCCGGTGACACCCGGCAGCGTCCAGCCCGGAAACGGCAGCAGCAGCTCGCGTGCACCGCAGCAGAGAATCAGCGTCCTGAACTCGAGCAGCAGCCCGCGTTCGTCGTCTTCGAGCAGCAGCGTGCCCGGCTGCGTTTCGGCGACGATGCGCGTCGCCGCGAGGTGCGTGACGTTCGGCTGCCGCAATACGGCGAGCCGCTCGGCAGCGGCCGGCGTCGGCGTCGCCGCTGCGCCTTGACGCCAGATCTGCCCGCCCGCGCGCGGGTTGTCGTCGACGATCGCAACCGTCA
>NZ_JAAGPP010000132.1:0-25649 GCF_017104975.1 Burkholderia sp. Ac-20344 | reverse complement strand
GCCACAACAACGCATCGGCCGGCACGCCGAGACTGGCGAGCACGGTCGCATGCGGCGACTGCGGCGGCGCGACGAGCGCGAGGGGCCGCCGGGCACTGACGGTGCGCGCGAGCGCGGGGGCGAGCAGCCGCATCTCGCCGCAGCCCGGCTGCGCGGCCAGCAGTTCGACGAGCCCGCCGACCGGCCAGCCGCCGCCCGGCAACTCGGCCGACAGCGGTGCGAAGCCGGTCTCGATCGTGCGCGGACCGCCGCGCGCGAGCTGCGAGCCGCGCCACAGCGACGGATGAAGGGATTCGGGAGAAATGGAGGATGCGAGCATGACGCCACCCACAACTGTATGGATATACAGTATATGGCAATGCGCTCGCGTCGCACAGCACCGGTGCGAAACCGGTTTTCGTCAGAAGAAAAACGACGGGAAAGCGAGCGCGGCCGTCATGTTACGCCGCGCCGGAGCGGGCGTGGCCGGATCGTGCCGCCCGAACGCGCTCCACCGCCATCCGGCCCGAATCGCCCGGCCGGGCCTGGACGCCAACCCGCGGCCGAACCGGCACGATGCAGCCCCCCGCACCGCACCGGCCCGCCGCCCGTCAGCCGAGCAGCAACGCGTCGTCGTCGAGCTGCTCGTGACGCACCGTCTCGAACATCTGCAGCAGGTCCGGCACGTCGAGCCCCTTGCGCGCGTCGCCCGACACGTCGAGCACGACCTGCCCCTGGTGCAGCATCACCGTGCGGTCGCCGTAGTCGAGCGCCTGCCGCATGCTGTGCGTGACCATCATCGTCGTCAGCTTGCTCTCGGCGACGATGCGCGCGGTCAGCTCCAGCACGAACGCGGCCGTCTTCGGATCGAGCGCGGCCGTGTGCTCGTCGAGCAGCAGGATCCGCGACGGCCGCAGCGACGCCATCAGCAGGCTCACCGCCTGCCGCTGGCCGCCCGACAGCAGCCCGATCCGGTCGGTCAGCCGGTTCTCGAGACCGAGGTTCAGAAGACGCAGCTTGTCGCGGAACAGCTCGCGCGACGGCCGGTCGAGCGCGGCCCGGAAGCCGCGCCGTGCGCCGCGCGCCATCGCGAGCGCCATGTTCTCCTCGATCGTCAGCGCCTCGCAGGTGCCGGCCATCGGATCTTGGAACACGCGCGCGACGAGGTGCGCGCGATCCCACGCGGCCTGGCGCGTGACGTCCGTGCCGTCGATCGAGATGCGTCCCGCATCGACGGCCTGGTCGCCGCTGATCGCATTGAGGAAGGTCGACTTGCCGGCGCCGTTCGAGCCGATCACCGCGACGAACTGGCCGTCGGGAATCTCGAGCGACAGCCCGCGCAGCGCGCGCGTCTCGATCGGCGTGCCGGGATTGAACGTGAGTTTCAGGTCTTGTGCGGACAGCATGTCAGGCCCCTCCGTTCTTGCGCGCGAACAGCTTCTTGCGCGTCGCCGGCAGCACCAGCGCGATCGTGACGAGCGCGGCCGTCACGAGGTTCAGGTCCTGCGCCTTCAGCCCGATGAATTCGCTGTTGAGCGCAAGCGCGATGAAGAAGCGGTAGACGATCGCTCCGAGCACGACGGCGAGCGTCGTCAGCACGAGCCGGCGCGCCGGCAGCAACGTCTCGCCGATGATCACCGCGGCCAGCCCGATCACGATCGTGCCGATCCCCATCGAGATATCCGCGCCGCCCTGCGTCTGCGCGAACAGGGCGCCGGCAAGCGCGACGAGTGCGTTCGACAGCGCCATCCCGGCGAGCGTCGCGCGGCCGGTCGCGATGCCTTGCGCACGCGCCATCCGCGGGTTCGCGCCGGTCGCACGCATCGCGAGGCCGAGCTGCGACGAGAAGAACCAGTCGAGGCCGAGCTTTGCGACCACGACGACGATTGCGAGCAGCGCCGGGCGCAGCACGTAGTCGGGCATCCAGTCGGGCTGCAGCACGGTGAAGACGGTCGGCTCGGTGATGAGCGGCACGTTCGGCCGGCCCATGATCCGCAGGTTCACCGAATAGAGCGCGATCATCATCAGGATACTGGCGAGCAGGTCCATGATCTTCAGGCGCACGTTGAGCCAGCCGGTGATGAAGCCGGCCACCGCGCCCGCGACGATCGCGATGCAGGTCGAGCTGAACGGGTCGTAGCCGGCGGAGATCAGCGTCGCGGCGACGGCGCCGCCGAGCGGAAAGCTGCCGTCGACGGTGAGGTCGGGGAAGTTGAGGATGCGAAACGAGATCAGCACCCCGAGGGCGACGAGGCTGAAGATCAGGCCGATCTCCAGGGCGCCCAGAAACGAGAACAGAGACATGATGGGGAAATCCTGTTGCTTCCCGGCCGGACGTGTACGGCCGGGCGAAGCGAACGGGCGGCCCCGGGTGGGAGCCGCCCGTCCGGCGGTGTCGTTCAGGCCCGGATCGGGCCCGCAAGCGCGGCGGTCGGGCCGCGGCTTACTTGATGACCGTCTTCGCGTCCTTGAGCAGATCCGGCGACAGCGTCACGCCCTGCTTCGCGGCCGCGCCCGTGTTCGCGAACAGTTCGAGGTTGCTGCTCGTTTCCGACGCGATCGCGCCCGGCTTCTCGCCCTTCAGGATGCGCGCGACGACCTTGCCCGTCTGGCGGCCGAGGTCGCCGTAGTTGATGCCGAGCGCCGCGATGCCGCCGCGCTTCACGCTGTCGGTGTCGCCGGCGACGAGCGGGATCTTCGCTTCGTTCGCGACCTTCACGAGCGCTTCGTACGCGGATACGACGTTGTTGTCGGTGTTCGTGTAGATCACGTCGACCTTGCCGATCAGGCTCTTCGCGGCCGGGCCGATGTCGACGGTACGCGGCGCGGCCGCTTCCTTCAGCGTCATCCCCTGCTTCGCGAGAAGCGCCTTCAGCTCCTTCACGACGACGACCGAGTTCGCCTCGCCCGGGTTGTAGACCATGCCGACCGTCTTCGCCGTCGGCACGACACGCTTGATCAGCGCGACCTGGCGATCGAGCGGCAGCTTGTCGGACACGCCGGTCACGTTGGTGCCCGACGGGCCCCAGCCTTTCACGAGCTGCGCGGCGACCGGATCGGTCACGCCCGAATAGACGACCGGCACGCTCTTCGTCGACGCGACCACCGCCTGCGCGGCCGGCGTCGCGATCGCGACGATCACGTCGGGCTGGTCGCCGACGAACTTGCGCGCGATCTGCGCGGCCGTACCCGTGTTGCCCTGCGCGCTCTGGTACTCCCACTTGAGCTTGTCGTCGCCGTAACCTTCCGCCTTCAGTTCGGCGCGCACGCCGTCGCGGATCGCATCGAGCGCCGGGTGGTCGACGATCGACAGCACCTTGACGGTCTGTGCATGCGCGGCGCCTGCCAGCGCGAGTGCGGCGACGCCAGCCGTGATCGAACGGATCGCGAAAGTCTTGAAACGCTTCATGGGTGTGTCTCCCCCGTATTGTGTCGGTTCTGGATGATGGATTCCCGCCGCCGTCAGGCAGGCACTGCCGCACGTGCAACACGGCGGCGGCCGGCCCGCACGCCCCGGGAAGGCGTGCAGCGGCGAACGCACGAGGATACCATTTCCGCAGACCACCACCTGACGCCTCGCTTTCGCGCGACGCACCGGAAGCGGCCTTGGCTGCCCGGCGCCGGGCGGTCGAAGCCGTGCTACTGGTAAGAAAACGTGATCGTGCCGAGTGCTTCCACGATGCCCGGCGTGATCTTCTCGGCCGTCTTGATATATCTCGCTTCGAACGGCACGGGGATCATCGTGTTGGCCGTGGTGGACCGTCCGACCAGCCACTGGTTCGTATTGCCCTTGGCCGACGAGTCCGGGCCAAAACGCAACGGCGTATCGGTACCTTTTTTCAGGATCTGAATCCCGATGCCCGCAGCCTTCGACCCACGGCCAAGGCTCAGTACGTCGCTGGTATTCGCGGGATTCGTCACGTCGCTCAGCGTCGCGTAAATGCTCAGGTTCGCGTCGCACCGCAGATCGAACGAGAATGGCGCCGACCGCGCCGGGGCGACATCGCCGACCACTTTCAGGCTGCCTGAATACAGGCTGGGCAACTGCACCGTTCTGGATGTGCCGGACGTGATCTTGCACGTTCTTGCCGTTACGTTCATGCTCGCCGCGCTCAGCGCCGTCGAAGCCGTGCTGCTCGACACGAAATTCCCCTTGTACTTCACGCGGAAGTTGAAGAGCACCTGCCTTCTGGACGTATAGGAGCCCGTCGCGAGAGGCCCGGCAGCAACATATGTCACCCGTCCATTCAGTATGCTTTTATTTATTGGCGCGACCGGCACCGACGTATCGCCCGCGCCCATCGCAACCCATGCGACTGCCCCCGACGTGGACATCACCTCCAATGCATATCCCACGCCAGGTATTCCGGTTTCGAAGACGGCAGCGACCGCGCCGGTGCTCGTTTTGTATGTCATGTTGGGAATAGGCACCCCGGCCGGACTGATGACGAACTCGTCATACATGCATGAAGCGCCAATATCTGCGATCTCTGCAACAGCCAAGGTTGCAGGCGTGGACGATGGAAACTGAATGCCGACACCCGTTCCGTCCTGCGTCACGCTGAGCGTAGCCGGGAGTGTGGGCGAAATGGTCGGATAACCCATACTCGGCTGACAACCGGCAACGGCATATCCGCACCAGAGCATCGGACACAGCATCAGGAAGCGCACAAACCTCCCCGCCGCTGCGGCGTGCCTCGACGATCGTCGCGTGACGCCATCGGCGCCTGCATTTGTCCACTTCATAAACGTTCCTGTCTGGTTTTGGCCGACTGCCGTCGCGTCGACTTCCGACGAGCCATGAATACGGCCAGCCTGATGGATGGGTAACGAGCGTCACCATGAAATCAAAGCGCCGCCGCGCTCGTCGTCGCCTCGCAAACGCCCTTGAACTGCTCGAAGGCCCGGGCCTTGTTCCGGCCTTGCCGGACCGGCAGGTCGTACGCGATGCGACAGCCCGACGACACATCGTCGCCCCACGTCACCGTGAGCTCGCCCTTGTCCTTCAGCCCGCGGGCAAAGATCCTGCTCGCCTGACCGACGACGCCGAGGCTCTTGCCCGCTTCGTCGCTGACCGCCGCGCCGAACGGCAGCGGCGTGCCGTCCGACCTGCGCGCCTGGATCACGGCCGCGCGCCCGGTGTCGGTGTCGAACTTGAGCAGCGGCACGGCGCCGGCACGCGGCGCGACCTGCTGACTGGTTTCCTTCAATTCGACGTCCATCGAGATCCCTTTCGGGTCAATTTCGACGGTGTTCATGTTGTACGGCGTGAGGTAAGGCACAATCGCATAGCCGCTGCTGTCGACCCGCACGCCGGACGCGTTCGTGACGCGCGCGCCTTCCGCGCCTTTCGCCTCGACGATGCCGAAGGTTTCCGACAGCGGCTGCGACAGCGTGATGCCACCCGGGTGGGCGACTGCCGCACCGCGAATGCCGATCGAACCCTGCTGATAGTTCGAACTGCCGCCGGCGCTGAGATTGAGTTCCGCGAAGCGTGCGCGGTACGTGAGGCTGCCGCTGCCGTCGGTACTCGCGTTGCCCTGCCCGTTCGTGTGGTTCGCGGCGAGGCTGTACGACAGGTCGTTGTCCACGCCGAGCGAGCCCGACAGCATCGACTGCAGCTGCGTACGGCCTTCCGTATCGCGCGACACGTTGCCCGTCAGCATCATCGGGCTGGACTTGCCGAGGGGAATCGACACGCTCGCGTAGTACAGCGTGCTCGCCTGGTTGCCCTGGCCGCGCTGACGGGTCGCCGACAGGCTGTACGACACATTCCTGAACGAGTTGTTGTACCCGACGGAATAGTTGACGTCCGAGCCCGCGCGATTCCAGTAGTTCGATGCCGACGCGGTCACGCTCAGCTGCCCGCCTTTCTCGCCGAGACGCTGACTGACCATCAGCGACGCGCGATTGCGCTGCCGCCCGACGGTATCCACGGAATAGCCGGTGCGGACCGCATCGCGCGCGCTCATCGCGTCGTTGAGGTTGAAATAGCCGTTGGTCGAATAGCGATACGCGGCGATCGACACATCGGTGCCGGTCGGCGCGACGGACTTCGAGTAGCTGACCCGCAGGCTCGAGCCGCTGAAGCGCTTCACACCGGGGATCGACGTGGCGGCCTGCGTGAAGTCGACGCCGAACGCGCCGAATCGCGTATTGAACGCGCCGCCCGCCATCGCCGATGCGTAACCTGCCGCGACCGTGACGCCGCCATAGGCGGTCAACAGATTCGTCAGGCCGCGCTGGTAGGTGACCTGCGCGAACAGCGGATTTCTGGTGTTCTGCTGGCTGCGCAGCGCACCCGCGACGAAGCTGTAGCGCTGGATGCCGGGGCGCAGCGACAGCGGGACCGACGCATAGGGCACGGAGAACGTGTGCACCGCCCCGTCCGCTTCGGTGACGGACACGCGCAGGTCGCCGCCATAGCCGGTCGGATACAGGTCGCTGATTTCGAACGGCCCCGGCGAAACGGTCGTCTCGTACAGCGTCATGCCGTTCTGGCGAATCGTCACCTTGGCGTTCGTGTTCGCGACGCCGCGCACGACCGGCGCATAGCCGCGCAGCGAGTCGGGCAACATCCGGTCGTCGCTCGACAGCCGCACGCCACGGAACTGCGTCGAATCGAACAGCTCGCCGGACGTGAACGTTTCGCCGATCACGAGCTGCGACGACAGCGACGGCAGATCCCGCTGCATGTAGGTTGCAATATCCTGATAGCGGCCGCCGCCGCGCTCGGACCACGCGTACGAACCGTTGTGACGGAAATGCCAGTTGCCGATGTTGACGCCGCCGTTCAGCCCGAGATAGCCCTGTGTGTCCGCGCGGCTGCCCTTGGTCTTCGAGCTGTAGACGTTCAGGTTGTAGTCGAGCATGCCGACGGGCACGCCGTCGCTCCACTGATCGGGGCTGACGTAGCCGCGCGCGCTGCGCAACAACGACGCCTGCGGGATGCTGAGCGTCAGGCGCTGTTCGCTGAAGTCGAACGACGCGCTCGCCTCGGGCACGATCTGGCCGATACGCCGGCATTCGCCCTTGTCCGTGATCGCCGCGACGATTTCCGCAGGCAGCCTGGCGAAGTCGATGCCGATACGGTGCAAGACCTTCTCGTCGAAGCACGGCTGCGCTTCCGGCGTGCCCGGCGCGGCCTTGAATGCGATGTCGTAACGACCGACCCAGTCCTGGCCGACGACGAGGTCGACGCCGTACGTGCCCGGCGCGGTGAAGTTGCCGCGCTCGAAGTGCTTGATGTCGACCGCGCGGCCGTTGCCGTTGTTCACGAAATCCGGATCGAACTGCACCTGCGCGAACTGTGTCTGCGCGAGGTCGACCTGCGCGACCTGCATCGTCATCGAATCGGCAGGCGCGGAATGGCCGGCATCCGCGCGGCCGTCAGCCGACCACGCGGCGAGGCTGGACAGCACCAGCATGCACATCGGCCTGAGCCGCGGCAAGCAGATTGCATCCGGACGAGGATGCCGGATCGGCGAGATCATTCCGCAGGACTCCTATTGGTAGTAAATTGGATTCGAACGCGAGCGCATGGGTGCGGCCGTTCGGCACACGCGGAGGGCGATATCGATTCGGGGGGGACAACCCGACGTCGAGTCGACGCCGGGTTACCGCCGGCTCGGCGCACCTGCGCGAATGCGAATGCCCGCGTCAGACGGCTGGCCGACGGCCCGTGCAGCGTTACCGCATTGCTACGGGCATTTCGTTGTTGGTCGACGCACCCCAGTCATTGATACTGCCGAACCTGACTTTGGCGTCCGCCGTCGGCGGTGCCTTGAGATCCGCAACGGGGAATTCCTGCGTGCCGCCTGGCAGGATGTAGCCGGCACCGGCGTCGTATTGATGCGTGCCCGAACGAAGCTGTACGCTGCCGATATTGACGACGTAAGGCGTCGGGTTGGTCGCCTTCAACGCGTAGCGGCCTTCCGGGCCGCGCGCGATCTGCCAGCGAACCTGCGCCGGCGCGTCGTGTGCCTTGCCCGGCAGATCCTGCGGACGAAACAGAATCTTGATGCGCGTCCGGAACGCGACCTGAAGCTGGTTGTGAGCGTCGCTTGCCGCGGCCTTCGGCGGGATCTCCAGCACGTTGAGCCAGAACAGCGATTCCTTGTCGGCGGGAAGCGGCTCGTTCGTATACATCAACCGCAAGGTTTGCCCCTTGCTCGGCTCCAGGCGGAACATCGCGGGCGTGAGCACGAACGGCGCGTCGATGGTGTCGGGCGATGCGTTCGCGTCGCCCTTGTCGATCCAGGCCTGGACCAACGCCGGCGCCGAACCTTCGTTCGAGAGCTTGATCGTCACCTCGCGCTCGCTGCCCGGGAAGATGACGCGGGTCGCCGAGATCACGACGCTCGCGCCGGCTTGCGAAGCGATCAGGACAGTGGCCAGTGCGATGGTACGGAGCGATTTGATGATGACGTTCATGATGACTCGGACGGTTTTCTAGTCGTTGTGACCGACGGGCGGAAGAGCGGCGGCGTGCGAGACACGCCGCCGGGCCCGCCGGCAGGCGGGCCTTCGTGTGAGCGTGAGGCTTACTGGTAGACGATCGAGTACTGAACCTTCGAGTTCGCCGAACCGCCGACTGCCGCGCCCGTCGCCAGGTACTCGGCGAAGAAGTTCAGCTGGGCGGCACCGTCCGCGCCGATCGAGACGACCTGCGAGTTCTGGTCCGGGGCGTTCGCGCCAACCTTGACCGGGTTCTGCTGGTCGTTCAGGAGCTGAAGCACGACATTCGTCGCCGCGGGTGCCTCGGCCGTGCCCTTGTCGAGCGACAGCTTGCCGTCGGCCGTTACGTTCGTTGCGTTCTCGAACCCGACCTGGACCTTGGTGGGGTTGCCCTTCGACGTTTCGGTATCCACCGCGCAACCCGTCAGCTTAAAACCGAAGGCGGTGCGGCCCGCGACCGCGCCGGCTGCGTTCAGCGCACCCGTGCTGACCGTCGGCATGGCGACTGCCTTGTTGGACGTGGTGCCCGCGGCGGCGCCGTCGATCTTGCAGGTTGCCGCCGTCACGTTGCCGGTGAACGTAATGGTGCCGTCTGCCGCGTGGGCGGCCGACATCAGACCCAGGCCCGCGACGGCCAGAAGCGTCGAAATAACTTTGGTGCTGGTTGCGAGTTTCATTATGTTGATCTCAAAAACGGTTATTGACGATATGAAACGCGCATTCATCATTTCAGGACCTTGCATTTAAATTGACGGGGCGCGGTTCATGTCTCATTATTGTTTTTTCGACGAAGGCTCGCCATATTAGAAAGTACGAGAATGGAATCGAAAATAATAGGACTAGTACTAAAATCTCCCAAAGCAAATCGTACCGCCGCTTTGTTCAGACGTATAACGCAAGCATTCGGCTAGAATTTGTAGCAAGGTGAGGGGTTCCACGATCCGGCATCGTCGAATCGTCGACTGGCCTGGCGCTGGAATGACGAGGAACCGCGCGACGGGAAAATAATCGCCCCCGTCAAACAAATGACGGCGACATGTGAATATATCGCCCGGCCATTCCGAAATATTTTAAATATATGATTTTTATATTGCCTCATCCGGCGCGCGATATTCCACTTCAGTCTTGCTCTCGCGCGGACGAAACGGCCGCGATGAGAATCGGCGCCTCTTGCACGTCGCACCGCCGACAAAAACACGCCCGGCCGGCCAGTGGCCCACGGCGCCATCGGCGCAACGCGTCAGCCGCCCTTGCCGCTTTACGCTATGCTGACCGCCGACCCAGCCACACCACCGGAGGGCACATGAAACGGGGAATCCGTGCGATCGCATGCGCGGCCGTGGTACTGCCGACCGCGGCGTTCGCGCTGACCGACGGCAGTGCGCAATACGACGACTGCATGCTCAATGCGCTGCGCGAAAGCCGCAACGGTGCGGCGGCCCAGCTGATCCAGCGCTCCTGCGACGCGCTGTATCGCAACAACGCGATGCTGCTGCCGCGCGAGCGGCGCTTTCACGAGTGCGTCGTGCAGTCGCTGCCGGGCGTGCGCGACAACTATGCGATCCAGCAGATCATGTCGATCTGCTCACGGCGCGGCGACATGTGAGCCGGCGCTGGACGCGACATACCCTGCGGCGGCCGCTCGGCCGCGCCAATGAAAAAGGGCCTGCGCGATGCAGGCCCTGTTCATTCAACGGTTCGACCGGTATGCGGCGCTCAGAACGACGCGACCATCGAGCCCTTGAACTGCTTCTTGATGAACTCCCTCACTTCCTGCGACTGGTACGCCTTGACCAGCTTCTTCACCCACGGCTGGTCCTTGTCCTTCGCGCGCACGGCGATCAGGTTCGCATACGGGCTCGTCAGCGCTTCAAGCGCGATCGCGTCCTTGGTCGGCTGCAGGTTCGCGGCGAGCGCGTAGTTCGTGTTGATCACGGCAGCGTCGACGTCCGACAGCACGCGCGGCAGTTGCGCGGCGTCGAGTTCGGAGATCTTCAGCTTCTTCGGGTTCTCGGCGATGTCGAGCACCGTCGCGTTGTTGCCGCCCGTGCCGGCGCCCGCCTTCAGCTTGATCACGCCTTGCGTCTGCAGCAGCAGCAGTGCGCGGTTCTCGTTCGACGGATCGTTCGGCACCGCCAGCTTCGCGCCTTGCGGCAGGTCCTTCAGCGCCTTGAACTTCTTCGAGTACACGCCCATCGGCGAGATGTAGGTCAGGCCCGCGCTGACGATCTTGTAGCCGCGCTGCTTCACCTGGCTGTCGAGGTAGGGCTGGTGCTGGAAGCTGTTCGCGTCGAGGTCGCCCGAGTCGAGCGCCGCGTTCGGCTGCACGTAGTCGTTGAACTCGATGACCTTCACGTTCAGGCCTTCCTTCTCCTTCGCGACCTTCTGCACGAGTTGCCACACTTCCGAATCCGGGCCGGCAACCGTGCCGACCTTGATCACCTTGTCTTCGGCGTGTGCGCCTGCCGACAGCGTCAGCGCTGCACCGGTGGCCAGCACGGAAAATACCTTCAGGAGACTGCGACGCTTCATCTGTTTCTCGCTTGCTTACTAAAAATGGGGCGCGATACGGGTATGCCCCGGCTCGCAGGAAGGGGCAAATGGTGTCACAGGATCGGCGGGAAGTGAAATACATCCCGCTCATATGGGTATGCACCGCAGCGGGGCTGGCAGGGGTTGCGCGAATCGGCCGTTAGTTGCGTTTATGCGGGTTGCGCATCAGCCTGAGCGCGTTACGCCACCGCCGCCTGGTCGGCCACCTTCGTGCCCAATGCAGGTTCGACCGCCTGCCCGCCGACCCGGAACGCGCCGACCGCATCGCGCAGCCGCGCGGCCTGTTCCTGCAGCGACGCGGCGGCGGCAGCAGCCTCCTCGACGAGCGCCGCGTTCTGCTGCGTCACCTGGTCCATCTGCGTGACCGCGCGCCCGACCTGCGTGATGCCGCTCGCCTGCTCTTCGGACGCGGCCGCGATCTCGCCCATGATGTCGGTCACGCGTGCGACGGCCTGCAGGATCTCGCCCATCGTCGTGCCGGCCTGGCCGACCAGCGTCGACCCGTTGCGCACGCGCTCGACCGAGTCGACGATCAGCTCGCGGATCTCCTTCGCGGCCGTCGCGCTGCGCTGCGCGAGCGAACGCACTTCGCCCGCGACCACCGCGAACCCGCGGCCCTGCTCGCCCGCACGCGCGGCTTCGACCGCCGCGTTCAGCGCAAGGATGTTGGTCTGGAACGCAATGCCCTCGATCACGCCGATGATGTCGGCGATCTTGCGCGAACTGTCGTCGATCTCGCCCATCGTGCCGATCACGCGGTTCACGACGTCGCTCCCCGTGCGCGCGATCTCCGATGCGTTGTTCGCGAGCCCGCTCGCCTGCCGCGCATTGTCGGCGTTCTGCTTCACGGTCGCGGTCAGTTGCTCCATGCTCGCGGCGGTTTCTTCCAGCGACGCGGCCTGCTCCTCGGTGCGCTGCGACAGGTCGTCGTTGCCGGCCGAGATCTGGCGGCTCGCCGACGCGATCGAGCCGGCCGACTGGCGAATCCCGCCAATCGTCGCCTGCAGCCGTGCCTGCATGTCGTGCATCGCGGCCATCATGCTCGTACGGTCGCCCGCGCGCACGGGCACCGGCTGCGTCAGGTCGCCCTGCGCGATGCGCGTCGCGAGCGCGGCCGCTTCGTCCGGCTCGCCGCCGAGGCTGCTGCGCACGTTGCGGATGATCACCAGCATCGCCGCGCTGATCACGAAGCCGATCACGAACACGACCAGGAGGTGGCCGAGCAGCGTCTGGTAATAGAGGGTGTCGATGTCCTTCAGGAAGATGCCGCTCGAGATGTTCCAGTCCCACGGCGTAAAGCGCGTGACGTAGCTGATCTTCGGCACGGCGGTCTCGCTGTGCGGCAGGCGCCCGCGATACTCGGCAAAGCCGCTGCCGGTTTCCTTCGCCGCGTTCAGGATCGTGACGAACAGCGGCTTGCCGTCCGGGTCGAGATAGTCGCCGACCTGCGTGCCGACCAGCTTCGGCAGCGTCGGATGCATCAGCACGACCGGCTTCGAGTCCATCACGAACACGTAGCCCGAATCGCCGTAGCGCATCGCGGCCAGGCTCGCGAGCGCGTCGCGCTTCGCGTCGGCCTCGGGCAGCGTGCCGCTCTGCGCGAGCGCGTGATAGGCCTTCACGATGCCGGCCGCCGAATCGACGAGATTCGCGATGCCCGTCTTGCGTTCGGCGAGCATCGTCGCGCGCGTCTCGTACGCGCTCCATGCGCCGACGCCCAGGAGACCGATCCATACCAGCGCAAGCGCGAGCCACAGCTTGCGGTTCAAACTCATTCTGCTCATCTGCGTGCCTTTGTCGATGTCGATGCGCACGCTGCGCGCGAACGGCCTGCCACGCGCAAACGCTTGTCCATCTAATTACGGCACCGAGGCTTACAACTTGAATACGAGGGGGCGCCGCGAACCGGCGATCGGTATGCCGCCCGCCCCCCCGCACCGCGACCGCCGGCGCGACAGTCCACATCCGCTGTGCTAAAAAGACCGGCTGGCCGGCACACAAAGCGCCGGCGCCATTCCGAGGGCCATCCATGTACGTCATCGACATCCACTACACCGCATCGCTCGAACGCATCGACGACGCGCTCGAACGCCATCGCGCCTTTCTGCAGCCGCAGTTCGACAAGGGCATCTTCATCGCGGCGGGGCCGAAGGTGCCGCGTGAAGGCGGCGTGATCCTCGCGGCCCGCATCGATCGCGACGAGCTGGACGCGATCCTGAAGACCGATCCGTTCGTCACCGAGGGGCTCGCCACGTATCGCGTGACGGAATTCCGGATCACGCGTGCCGCATCCGGCTTCAACGTGCCGGCGCTGCCGTAACACGACACCTGCGCGACATCGGCGCGATACGCGCGCAGCCCGGCACGCCGCCCGACAGGCGGTGCATGCGAACAACGAAGCGAGAGGGAAAGCGTGACGGCGCGTGGCGGCCGTCACGTGATCGCCGGGCCGGGCGCCCGGCGGCTGCCGGTCAGTCGACCAGCAGCTTCAGGTCGTGGACCCACGGGGCGGGACCCTGGCCGTCGCGCACGAACAGGCGCAGCTTGCCGTCGCGGTCGAACACGTAGCTCGCGGCGGTGTGATCCATCGTGTAGCTGCCGGGCGCCTTGCCGGACACCTTCGCGTAGTACACGCGGAAATCCTTCGTGACCTTCTTCAGTGCCGCTTCGTCGGCCGGCCGCAACCCGATGAACGACGGATCGAACGCGGGCACGTACTGGCCGAGCAGCGCCGGCGTGTCGCGCTCCGGATCGACGGTGACGAACAGCACCTGCACGCGCTTCGCGGCATCGGGCCCGAGCTGCTTCAGCGCTTCGGACAGCTCGGCCATCGTCGTCGGGCACACGTCCGGACAGTGCGTATAGCCGAAGAACATCACGACAGCCTTGCCCTTGAAGTCGGCGAGCGTGCGCACCTTGCCGGCCGTATCGGGCAGCGAGAAGTCGCTGCCGAACTGCGTGTTGCCGGTGATGTCGAGATTCTGGAATTTCGGCGCGTTGTCGCATCCGGCGAGCAGCAGCGCTGCCGTGAATGCGCATGCGAGCATCCAGCCTTGGCGCGCGCGGCGCCCGAACCGTGATTGGAGCATTGCGTTCAAACCGTGCGGTTATACGCCGAGCAGCGGGCGTGCATAGTGATCGACGAGCAGCGCGGCGAACAGCAGCGACAGGTAGACGATCGAGTAGCGGAAGGCCTTGCGGGCGAGTTCGTCCGAATAGTCGCGATGGATCTTCCACGCATACCCGAGGAACACCGCGCCGAGCAGCACCGCGCTCGTCAGGTAGACGGCCCCGCTCATCCCGGAGATGAACGGCATCAGCGTGACCGCGAACAGGATGACCGTGTACAGCAGGATGTGCAGCCGCGTGAACTTCTCGCCGTGCGTGACGGGCAGCATCGGCAGCCCCGCGTTCTCGTAATCCTTGCGGCGATAGAGTGCGAGCACCCAGAAATGCGGCGGCGTCCACACGAAGATGATCAGCACGAGGATCCACGCGTCGCCCGGCACCGCGCCGGTGACCGCGGCCCAGCCGAGCGCCGGCGGCATCGCGCCCGATGCGCCGCCGATCACGATGTTCTGCGGCGTCATCGGCTTGAGCAGCAGCGTGTAGATCACCGCGTAGCCGACGAAGGTGGCGATCGTCAGCCACATCGTCAGCGGGTTCGTGAACGTATAGAGCGTCCATGCGCCGACGCTGCCGAGCACGGCGGAGAACAGCAGGATCTGCGGGGTCGTGATCTCGCCGCGCGCGGACGGGCGCCATGCGGTACGGCGCATCATCGCGTCGATCTTCTGTTCGACGAGGCAGTTGATCGCGAACGCGGCGCCGGCCAGCAGCCAGATGCCGATCGTGCCGCCGATCAACACATGCCACGGCACCATGCCCGGCGTCGCGAGGAACATGCCGATCACCGCGCAGAACACCGCGAGCTGCGTGACACGCGGCTTCGTCAGCGCCATGTACTGCGAAAACCGGCTACCGGGCGATTGGGAAAGGGTGCTTTGCATGGGGGCGGTCACGCCGGGGCGGCGTCGCGCGCAGGCTGCGCGACACGGCCGGGGCGGCTTGAAAGGATGCGAAAGTTTAACATGACGACGAGCAGCAGCAGGATCGCGGCCCCGCCGTTGTGCGCGACGGCGACCGGCAGCGGCCACTGCAGCACGATGTTGGTCAGGCCCGTCACGAACTGCAGCAGGACGACCAGCAGCACGCCGTTCGCGGGCCGCCGCAGCGATTCGAAGCGGCGCATCTTCAGCGCGAACGCGACCAGGTACGCGACCACGACGAACGCGAACGTGCGGTGCGTCCAGTGGATCGCGACCAGCGCGTCCTGCGTGATCGCGTCGCCGTCCTTCGTCATCCCGAGCGCACGCCAGAGGTGGAAGCCGTGCTGGAAGTCCATCGGCGGGATCCACTGGCCGTTGCAGGTCGGGAAGTCGGTGCACGCGAGCACCGCGTAGTTGGTGCTCACCCAGCCGCCGAGCGCGATCTGCACGACCAGCAGCACGAGCGCCGCGAGCGCGGCCGCGCGATAGCGGCCGGCTTCCGGATCGTACGACGGCAGCGGCGTCTGCCGCGCCGCGAGCCAGCCGAGCGTGCCGAGCAGCATGAGGCCGAGCAGCAGGTGGATCGTGACGATCACCGGCTGCAGCTTCATCGTGACCGTCCACGCGCCGAACGCACCCTGCACGAGGATCAGCAGCAGCAGGCTGGTCGGCCACCACGGCGACACGTGCAGCGGGCGGCGGCGCAGCCGTGCGGACCACGCGATCACGACCTGCGCGATGATCAGCACGCCGATCGCCATCGCGAAATAACGGTGGATCATCTCGATCCACGCCTTCGTCATGCTGACGGGGCCGGTCGGCATGGCCTGGTGCGCGGCCGTGATCGCGGCGTGCGCGATGAACGGCGACGACGTGCCGTAGCAGCCGGGCCAGTCGGGGCAGCCGAGCCCCGAATCGGTCAGCCGCGTGAAGCCGCCGAACATCACCAGGTCGAGCGTCAGGAAGGTGGTGATCCACACCAGCTTGCGAAACTTGTTGTCGTCGGCCTTCACCCACACGTACGACAGCGGCAGCAGCGCGATGCAGAAGCCGATCAGGCCGAGTTGCAGTAGATACGACATCGGTTCATTGCCTCTCGTCTTGCCTTAGCCGATGCTCGACCACTTCAGCAGCTTCGTCACGTCCGACTTGATCTTGCTGGGGTTCGGATCCTTCGGGAAGCGCATCATCAGGTTGCCGTTCGGATCGACCATGTAGATGTGGTCGCTGTCCTTCGTGCCCGCGTCGGCCGGCAGCCACGCGGCCACCGCGGCCGGGTCGGCGACGAGACGGCGCGTCTCGGGATACGCATCCAGCACCTTCTGCGGCGTCGCGCCCGCATCGCTGCGCAGCCACACCATCGTGAGCCGGTGCCGCTCGCCCGCCTGCGTGACGCGGATCTGGCGCATGAAATAGAGCTTCTTCGCGCAGGCGTCGTCGCACGCGCTGCTGTCGGTCATCACGAACAGCCACACGCCGCGCAGCGACGACAGCGGCACGGTCTTGCCGGTTTCGTCGGTCACCTGCAGATCCGCGGGGATCGGACGCTGCGGCTCGATCAGCGTGCCGTAGTTGGTCGAGCCGCCCTTCGGCTTGATCACGTAATAGGTGAAGTACGACGCGATGATCGGTGCGGCGCACACGAGACCCAGCAGCACGAGCATCCAGCGGCCGCGCTTGCGGGCCGCCTGCGACATCGGCGCGGCGGCCGGACCCTGACGGGAAGATTGCATGGACAAATCAGACCTCTCGAAACGAACCCGCGGCGCCGGCGCCGCGTCCTGGCATGGCGCTCACGCGCCGGCCGACTTCTTCGCCGCACGCCGCGCGGCGTACAGGCCGAAGCCGAGCGCGGCCGCCGCCATCGCCCACCACTGAAACATGTAACCGTAATTGCGCTCGACGCCGGTCGTCGCCGCCGGCCAGTCGCGCACGAGCTTGTCGCCGTCGTCGCTCGTCTGCTGGATCACGAACGGCTGCAGCGGCAGCCCCGTTTCCTTCGCATACGCGGCGACGTCCAGGTTCTGCCGGATCTTCTGGTGCGCCGCCGACCCGCCTTCGCCGAGTTCGAACGCACGCGACGCGTCGGCGCGCGCGATGCCCACGATCTCGACGTCGCCGGCGGGCGTCGCGAACGGCTCGATCGCCGTGCGATCGGCGATATTGCGCGGCAGCCAGCCGCGGTTCACGAGCACGACGCCGCCGTCCGTGAGTTTAAACGGCATCACGACGTAAAAACCCGGCTGGTCGTTATACGGCCGATTGTCGAGGAACACGGCTTGATCGGCCAGGAAACGGCCCGTCGCACGCACGCGATGGAACTCGATCGACGCGAGCGGAATCGGCTGCGCGCCGACGTCGACGGGCGCCGCCTGCTCGTAGCGCTCGATGCTCGCCTGCAGCGCTTCCTTCTGGTGCGCGCGGTCGCGCTGCCAGAAACCGAGACGGATCGTGACCGCGACGACGACGAGGATCAGCAGCGCAGGCAGCCAGCGAATCTTCATCATGCGGCCCGCCCGGCACGGGCTGACAAGCGAAGTGCGATAATTATCCCCTTCCTTTCGAATTGCCGTCGTCCGGTTCGTGTCATGCACATACTCGTTCCCATCGCCTTCGTCCTCATCATTGCCAGCATGGGCTCGGCGCTCTACTTCATGATGCACGACCGCGGCCACACGAAACGCATGGTCTGGTCGCTCGCCACCCGCGTCGGGCTGTCGGTGTCGCTGTTCCTGCTCATCCTGATCGCGAACGGGATGGGCTGGATCCATTCGACCGGCCTGCTGATCGAGCGTTGATCGATTTGCCGCCGCGGCCGCTGTGACATTTCGCCGCACGGCCACGGCACCAAGCAAAAGCGCCGCCTGACTGAGTCGCGGCGGCGCCCGGGTGGTGAAGGCCGGCAGCCACGCTGCCCGGCCGACCCAATGAAAACGGCCCGCGCATTGCTGCGCGGGCCGTTGTTCCATTTACAGCCAGTAGACGACGACGTACAGGCCGAGCCAGACGACGTCGACGAAGTGCCAGTACCACGCGGCGCCTTCGAATGCGAAATGGTGATCGGGCTTGAAGTGGCCGCGAATCATCCGCACCAGTACCACCGCGAGCATCGTGCCGCCGAGGAACACGTGGAAACCGTGGAAGCCCGTCAGCAGGAAGAACGTCGAACCGTACACGCCCGAGTTCAGCGTCAGGTTCAGTTCGTTGTACGCGTGGTAGTACTCGAAGCCCTGCAGGAACAGGAAGCAGATACCGAACGCGAGCGTCGCGGCCAGCCATGCGATCGCCTTCTTGCGATGATCGTCACGCAGCGCGTGGTGCGAGATCGTCAGCGTCACGCCCGACGACAGCAGGAATGCGGTGTTCAGCGTCGGGATCGGCCACGGGCCCATCGTCTTGAAGTGACCGGCGAGCGCGGCGGGGCCTTCGTTCGGCCACACGGCGGAGAAATCCGGCCAGATCAGCTTGTAGTCGAGGCTGCCGAGCTGGTGCAGCGCGATTTCACGGGCATAGAACAGCGCCCCGAAGAACGCGCCGAAGAACATGACTTCCGAGAAGATGAACCAGCTCATGCTCCAGCGGTACGACTTGTCGACGTTCTTGCCGTAGTGACCGCCTTCCGATTCGGCAATCGCGTCGCCGAACCAGTGATACAGCGTGAAGAGCAACCAAAGCAGGCCGAGCAGCGCCGTAAACGGCGCCCAGTCGTGACCGTTGATCCACAGCGCTGTCGATCCGAGCATGATCAGCAGGCCGATGGCCGCGCTGATCGGATGCTGCGACGGATGCGGCACGAAATAGTACGGGGTCTGGTTTTGACCGCTCATGCTTGATTCTCCACTTCAGTCCAATTTGTGTACCGGAAACCGCTCCGGCTTTATTTCTTGCGCGGCGTGACCACCGCCGCTCCTTCCTGCACGCGGCGCCGTGGCGCCGCGCACTGCATTCTTTCGTGGTCGCGGGCTTCAGCCCACGACGGCCCGCACGATCAGGATCAGCACGCCGATGAACACACCGGCCGCCAGCAGCGCCACGATCAGCACGTGCAGCGGATTCAGCTGCGTCGCGTCGGCCTCCAGGTCGCGCCGCTTGCGCACCCCGAAGAACGACCACAGCACCGCTTTCAGCGCCTGGCCGAACGACCCGCCCCGCTTGCCCTCCGTCATCGCCCCGCCTCCGTCGTCATGCATCCGGCTTCGCCGCGCCCTGCGCCGCGGTCTTGCCCGGCGCGGGCGCCGGTGTGGCCGGCGTATTCAGCTCGAAGAACGTGTACGACAGCGTGATCGTCTTCACGTCCTTCGGCAGTTTCGGATCGATCACGAACACCACCGGCATCTTGCGCGATTCGTTCGCGGCCAGCGTCTGCTGCGTAAAGCAAAAGCACTCGATCTTCTTGAAGAACTCCGTCGCCTGCTTCGGCGCGTAGCTCGGAATCGCCTGTGCAACGACCGGCCGGCCCTGCCCGTTCGTCACGTCGTACACGATCGTCGTCAGCTCACCCGGATGCACGTCGAGACTGTTGTGCTCCGGCTTGAAACCGAGCGGCCCGCGTGCGTTCGCATCGAACTCGACCGACACCGTGCGGCTGGTGTCGACCTGCGAGTTCTTCACCTCGCGCTCGCTGACATCGCGCTGCACCAGGTTGTTGATGCCGGTGATCTGGCAGATCGCCCGATACATCGGGATCAGCGCGAAGCCGAAACCGAACATCAGCCCGGCCACGACGAAGAGCTTCACCAGCATCGAACGATTGAACGCCCGATCGACGGCGCCCTCTTCCGGCTTCGACATACGACAACTTCCTCGCTACTGCGTCTGTTGCTGCATCAGTGAGTGGACAGCCACCACTGCTTGATCACGACACCCACAAAAAAAACGGCGGCGATGACGAGCAGGGTGAAGCCGAGCCGCTTGTTGCCCGCGCGGATCTGCTCGGGCGTTCGTCTTTGTTGTGGATTCCGGTTCATCTGAAACTTCGCTGAAATTCCAACTCCGCGCCCGCCGCGCCTGCCTGCGCGGCAGGCAGCGGCGGAGCGCACTGTGAAACTTACTCGACGTGCGGCGGTTGCTCGAACGTGTGGAAGGGAGCCGGGCTCGGCACCGTCCACTCGAGGCCCGTCGCGCCATCCCACGGCTTGTCCGACGCCTTTTCCAGCTCGCCGCCGCCACGGTAGGCCGGCAGCGCGACCGCGAACAGGAAGTACACCTGTGCGAGGCCGAAACCGAATGCGCCGATCGTCGCCACCTGGTTGAAGTCCGTGAACTGCGCCGGGTAGTCCGCATAGCGACGCGGCATGCCTGCGAGACCGACGAAGTGCATCGGGAAGAACGTCAGGTTGAAGAAGATCATCGACGCCCAGAAGTGGATCTTGCCGCGCGTCTCGTTGTACATCCAGCCCGTCCACTTCGGCGCCCAGTAATACCAGCCCGAGAACAGCGCGAACAATGAGCCGGCCACCAGCACGTAGTGGAAGTGCGCCACCACGAAGTAGGTGCCGTGATACTGGATGTCGAGCGGCGCCATCGCGAGCATCAGGCCCGTCAGGCCGCCGAACGTGAACACGAACAGGAAGCCGATCGCGAACAGCATCGGGGTTTCGAACGTCATCGAGCCGCGCCACATCGTCGCGAGCCAGTTGAACACCTTCACGCCCGTCGGCACCGCGATCAGCATCGTCGCGTACATGAAGAACAGCTGGCCGGTGACCGGCATGCCCGTTGCGAACATGTGGTGCGCCCAGACCATGAACGACAGGATCGCGATCGAAGCCGTCGCGTACACCATCGAGCTATAACCGAACAGCGTCTTGCGTGCGAACGCCGGGATCACCTGCGACACGATCCCGAACGCCGGCAGAATCATGATGTACACCTCGGGGTGGCCGAAGAACCAGAAGATGTGCTGGTACATCACCGGGTCGCCGCCGCCTGCCGCGTTGAAGAACGACGTGCCGAAGTGGCGGTCGAACAGCACCATCGTGATCGCGCCTGCCAGAACCGGCATCACGGCGATCAGCAGGTACGCGGTGATCAGCCACGTCCACGCGAACATCGGCATCTTCATCAGCGTCATGCCCGGTGCGCGCATGTTCAGGATCGTCACGACGATGTTGATCCCGCCCATGATCGACGACGCACCCATGATGTGCACCGCGAAGATCGCGAAGTCCATGCCCGGGCCCATCTGCGTCGACAGCGGCGCGTACAACGTCCAGCCGGCAGCCGTCGCGCCGCCCGGCGCGAAGAACGAACCGACCAGCAGCACGGCCGCGACCGGCAGCAGCCAGAAGCTGAAGTTGTTCATCCGCGCGAACGCCATGTCGGACGCGCCGATCTGCAGCGGAATCATCCAGTTCGCGAAGCCGACGAACGCCGGCATGATCGCGCCGAACACCATGATCAGGCCGTGCATCGTCGTGAGTTCGTTGAAGAACTCCGGACGCATGATCTGCAGGCCGGGCGTGAACAGCTCGGCCCGGATGGCGAGCGCCATCACGCCGCCCGACAGGAACATGATGAACGAGAACAACAGGTACAGCGTACCGATGTCCTTGTGGTTGGTGGCGAACAGCCAGCGCCGCCAGCCGTGCGGCATTTCGTGCGCGTGGTCGTCGTGCGCGTGGTCCGCGGCTACGTCGTGCCCGATGCTAGACATGAGAATCTCCTAATGCGAATACGTCGACTAACTCAGCGACACGTCAAGCCGCCGGGCCGATCTCGACACGCCGGGCTTCCTTCGCGTCCGCCCCGCCCGTGATCGTTTCCGGCTTTTTGAGAATAATGTGGTCTTCCGCCACGCCTGCTGCCTTCAGCGCGTCGCGCACGGCTTGTGCACGATGCTTCGCCAGTTCGGCGTTCGCGTCGGCCGAGCCCGTCTTGTCGGTAAAGCCCGACAGCGCGAGCTTCGCGTCCGGATGTGCCTTCGCATAGTCGGCCGCGGCGGCGATCGCCGCTTTCGCGTCGGCCGGCAGCACGCTCTTGCCCGTCTCGAAGTAGATCGTCGACAGGGCAGCCGATGCCGACGCTGCCGCCGGCTGCTCGGCAGCGCCCGATGCGGCTTGCGCCGGCGCCGAAGCCGCTTCGGCCGGTGCGGCTGCCGCTGCGCCCGCCGCGTCTTCCGGCATCTTGCCGTTACGCGCGTCGGCCACTTGCTTCGGCTGCAGCAGGTCGTTCTTGTGGTTGCCCCACGAATTGCGTTCGTACGTGACGACCGAGGCGATGTCGAGATCCGACAGCGACGCCCACGACGGCATCGCGCCCTTGCCGTGCAGCACGCGCTCGACGTGGCCGGCGATCGGGCCGTTCACGATCGGGCTGCCGTCCATGGCCGGGAATGCGCCGAGGCCCTTGCCGCTCACCTGGTGGCAGGCCGCGCAGTTCGCCTTGTAGACTTCCTCGCCGTGCGCGACGAGTTCGGCCATCGTGTAGACCTTGTTCGGATCGACTGCGGCGCTGGCCAGCTTGGCCTTCTGCGCGGTGACCCACTTCGCGTAGTCGTCATCCGACAGGACTTCGACCACGACCGGCATGTACGCGTGTTCCTTGCCGCACAGCTCGGTACAGAAACCGCGGAACGTACCGACCTTGTCGGCCTTGAACCACGTGTCGCGCACGAAGCCGGGGATCGCATCCTGCTTCACGCCGAACGCGGGCACGTACCACGAGTGGACGACGTCGTTCGCGGTCGTGATGATGCGGATCTTCTTGTTGACCGGCACGACGAGCGGGTTGTCGACTTCCTGCAGATAGGTGTCGGTGATCGGCTTCTTGCCCATCACTTCGTCGCGCGGGGTGCTGAGCGTCGACAGGAAGCCGATGCCCTCGCCCGGGCCCTTCACGTAGTCGTAGCCCCACTTCCACTGGTAGCCGGTGACCTTGATCGTGAGATCGGCGTTCGTCGTGTCCTTCATCGCGACGACGGCCTTCGTCGCCGGCAGCGCCATCAGCACGACGATGACGAACGGCACGATCGTCCAGATGATCTCGACGGTCGTGCTTTCATGGAAATTGGCGGCCTTGTGGCCTTTGGATTTGCGGTGCGCGAAGATCGAATAGAACATCACGCCGAACACGCCGACGAAGATCACCGTACACAGGATCAGCATCATCGTGTGGAGATCGTAGAGCTCCTCGGCGATCTTCGTGACCGGCGGCTGAAAGTTGATCTCGTTGACGCGGGGGCCGCCCGGGCTATCACCGACCGCCAGGGCGGCACCGGCAAAGAGCAATCCGCTGCATGCCAGCACGCCCGTGAGGGCTCGCTTGATTGTTTTCATAGCATCCTTACCCAAAATTTCCATTCAAACCCTCCCCCGTCGCAAGCCGCCGGCCGGTATCCGGCTGGTGCCCTGCCTCGTCAGCCGCAGCGCCTGAGCGATACGCGCAGTTCGTCGGTGAACTGCGCACGCTTGTGCTGCGCGAGATGCTGCCCGATTACGACGGTCTGCCCGCGCGATACCAGCCGAATCGGATCGCGTGGCGTCGCACCCGGCTCGACCCGCACCCAGCGCGGGTTGAATTCGATCTGCGTGAGCCGCTCCGCATCCATCCGCTCGATCACGAGCCGGTGCGGATACAGCCTGATGCGCTCGTAATCGACCGCATGGCGAGCATAGATCGCAAATGCGACACCTACCGCCAGCAACTCGATTCCGGTGAAGGGCATGACGAGCCAAGCCCCCTGCCACATCAGCAATGTCGCGATCACCAGCGAGAAGCCCGCGAGCGACACGTAAAACAGCACGAACTGGCGCGGCGACGCCGAACAGTTGCGTTTCATCAGCCAGTCTTCGAGAACCGGCTCGCCGTTCGTCGTCTCCGCCAAAACCCTCGCTGCTTCCATCGCCGCCTCACGCGAATGGCATGCGATGCATGCCTGCATCGGACTCGTCGCCCCGTATTGCGGGGACCCCGGGACGACAAGCTGACGCATTATAGGCGGGTTCAATGGCATCCACAAGCAAGCGACTATCGGCCCGCGAGCCAAGCGCGACAAGCTTTCCGGCCATTTCAGGCGCCAATTCGACCCCGCTTTGCGCCGCTAATTTCAGACATAACAAAACCCCTCTTTACCGCTTTACCGATTCTTCGGACGCCCCTTTCCGATGTCCTCGATGCGCACGATCCCGTGCCCTTCGGCGGTCGTGCGCGGCACGGCCTTCCACGCGTGGCCGTAGATCACTTCGAACGTCAGCGGAATCGTGCCGTCCGCGCGCCGGCGCGCCTCCAGCGCGTCGCCGAGCGCCGCGCGAAAGCGCCGCGTCGCGCGCTGCGGCGCCGCGCGGTCGAACGGATAGGCGCCCCAGCGGCGCACGTCGGCCAGCAGGGAGTCGGGGGTCTTGTAGGTGACGGTCAGCACTTCCTGATCCATCACGGGAATCTCGAAGCCGCTCTCGACGAGCATGTCGCCGAGGTCGTGCATGTCGACGAAATCGATCACGCGCGCGGCGGGCGGCGCCATGCCGAGCGCCGCTTCGGCGTCCGCGCAGGCCGCGCGCAGTTCGCGCAGCGTGTCGGGGCCGAGCGTGCTGAACATCAGCAGCCCGTTCACGCGCAGCACGCGCTGCCATTCGGGCAGCACCGCGTCCGGGCGCGAATGCCAGTGGAGGGCGAGATTCGACCAGATCAGGTCGAACGCGCCGCCGGGGAACGGCAGCGCGGCGAAATCGGCCTGCGCGACACGCGGGCCGCGCTGGCCCAGCGCGCGGCCGAGCGAAGCCGGCAGCCAGCGGCGCCAGTTCGTCTGCTCGACCTCGCGCTGCCCTGCTCGCGCGAGCATCGCGCCGGACAGGTCGACGCCGAATACGGGCGCCTCCGGAAAGCGTGCACGCAGCGCCGGCAGGTCGTCGCCCGGGCCGCAGCCCGCGTCCAGCACGGCTGCGGGGCTCACCTTGATGTATTCGAGGCGCTCGTTCATCCGCTGCGCGATCTCGCGCGGCAGGAACGCGACCGCATCGAACGTGGCGGCACGGCGGTCGAAGATCCGCCGCAGGCGCCTTGCGTCATTGGCCGGACGGCCGGTTGAAGTCGAAGCTGGGGACATGTCGGGCACACTGGCGAAGAGCCCGAAGTATACTCGCTCGCCCCGCAGGCTTCATTGAGGCGGGGTGGCAGGAGTGTTGCGATGATCCGCCGTTCCACCCGACACACGATGCGCGTCGCTTTGTCGCAGGTTCGCGTGCTGGCAACGCGCGTCGCCGCGGTCGCGCTGCCGAATCGCTGCGCACTGTGCGGCAATTTGTCACACGCCATGATTTGCGGCGCCTGCGACGCCGCGTACTGGAACGAAGCGCGGCTGCGCTGCGACGTCTGCGCGCTGCCGCTGGGCATCGGGCCATCGCGTTCGCCCTCGGTCCGCGGTGCTCGCACCGGCGCCGGCCGCTCAGCCGCGTACCGTTGCGACGCGTGCCGCACGGCGCCGCCGCCATTCGACGCGACGCTCGCGCTGGCGGATTATCGTGCGCCGCTCGACGGGCTCGCACGCCGCCTGAAGTTTCACCGGCAACTCGCGCTCGGCGCCGAATTCGCGGCACGGCTCGCGCGCTTGATCGACGATACGCCCGGCGCCAGCGGCTTCGACCTGGTGGCGCCGGTGCCGCTGTCGCACCGGCA
>NZ_JAAGPP010000131.1:0-26546 GCF_017104975.1 Burkholderia sp. Ac-20344 | reverse complement strand
CGCTACATCCACTACTACAACCACGAACGCATCAAGCTCAAGTTGAAAGGGCTGAGTCCCGTGCAATACAGGACTCAGCCCTTGGGCGCCTAGCCTTTAACCGTCCAACTTCGTGGGGTCAGTTCATTGCGCGGGGCCTGTCCGTCATGCCGGCATCTGGCCGAAGCGGCCGTTGTTGAAGTCCTCGATCGCGGTGCGGATCTCCGCTTGCGAGTTCATCACGAACGGCCCGTAACCGACGACGGGCTCGTCGATCGGTTCGCCGCTCAGGATCAGCAGCTTCGCGTCGCCGTTCGCTTCGATCTCGACGTCGCTGCCGTCGCGGCCGAGCTGCACGAACTGCGCTTCGCGGGCGACCGTTTCGCCGTTCACCTGCACGGTACCGCTCAGCACGACCACCGCGAGCGTGCGCCCTTCGGCGACCGGAAAGCGAGCATGGCCGCCGGCCACGAGCCGCACGTCCCACACGTCGATCGGCGTATGCGTGCGGGCCGGACCGCGCCGCCCATCGAACTCACCCGCGATGATCCGCGCGCGCCCCGCGCCGTCCGGCAGTTCGACCACGGGGATGTCGGCGTTCAGCAGCGTCTGGTAGCCGGGCGCGCCCATCTTGTCCGCGGCGGGCAGGTTCACCCACAGCTGCACCATCTCGAGCGGGCCGCCACGCTGCGTGAACCCTTCCGAATGGAATTCCTCATGCAGGATCCCGCTCGCGGCCGTCATCCACTGCACGTCGCCCGGGCCGATCACGCCGCCCGCGCCGGTCGAGTCGCGGTGCGCGACCTCGCCGTCATAGACGATCGTCACCGTCTCGAATCCGCGGTGCGGATGCTGGCCGACCCCGCGTGGCGCCGAGGCCGAGCCCGGCTCGAACGTGGTCGGGCCGGCGTAGTCGAGCAGCAGGAACGGACTCAGGTGCGCGCCGTGAGACTGGTAGCTGAACATCGAACGCACCGGGAAACCGTCGCCGACCCAATGGCCGCGCGGCGCACTGTACACACCCTGGATCTTCTTCATTGCCTTCTCCGAATTGCGGCGAAACACGTGTTTCGCATCCTGGGTAGAAATATAGTGGTGGAACGATCGATCCGGTAGACTGCCAAAATCGCACTCAGCGTTCCATTTCATGAACGATAAAGCGCGGGATCTGAACGATCTCTATTACTTCGTGCAGGTCGTCGAACACGGCGGCTTCGCACCGGCCGGACGTGCGCTGGACATGCCGAAATCGAAGCTGAGCCGCCGCATCGCGCTGCTCGAGGCGCGGCTCGGGATGCGGCTGATCCAGCGCTCGACGCGCCGCTTCACGGTTACCGACGTCGGCCAGACCTATTACGCGCATTGCCGCGCGATGCTCGTCGAGGCCGATGCGGCCGACGAGGCGATCGCGCTGCTGCATGAGGAGCCACGCGGCATCGTGCGCGTCAGTTGCCCGATCGTGCTGCTCGATTCGCTGGTCGGCACGATGATCGCCGCGTTCATGGTCGCGTGCCCGCGCGTCGAGATTCATCTGGAGGCGACCAACCGGCGCGTCGACGTGGTCGGCGAAGGGATCGACGTCGCGATCCGCGTGCGCCCGCCACCGCTCGAAGACAGCGATCTCGCGCTGCGCGTGCTGGCCGAGCGCGGCCAGTGCCTCGTCGCGAGCCCCGCGCTGCTGCGCGAGCATGGCGCACCGGCCGTTCCCGCCGATCTTGCGCGCCTGCCGAGCCTCGATCACGGCGCTCCGCAGTCCGCGCACGTGTGGCGGCTGCGCGGGCCCGACGGCGCTCACGCGGAAATCCATCACCAGCCGCGCTTCGTGACGGGCGGCATGCTCGCGCTGCGCGCGGCGGCCGTCGCGGGCGTCGGCATCGTGCAGTTGCCGACGATGATGGTGCGCGATGAAGTCGCGCGCGGCGAGCTGGTGACCGTGCTGCCCGACTGGGCGCCGCGCCGCGAGATCGTGCACGCGGTGTTCGCATCGCGCCGGGGGCTGCTGCCCGCCGTGCGTGCGCTGCTCGATTTTCTGGCGGAGCGGTTTGCCGAACTCGAACCCGATTGAGCACGCCGCTTCACGCGTGACCGGGCGCTGCAAACCATGCGCGCGTGCCGTAGACTGCGGTACGCGCATCGCGCATTCCACAACCCTGATCGCATTCCCGCCATGTTCACGCTGTCCAACGACCCCAACGCCTCCAAGGCCGCTCAATACGCGATGCTCGTCGAGCAGGCGCGCGCACTCGTCGAGTCCGAACGCGACCTGACCGCGAACGCGGCCAACTTCTCCGCACTCGTCTACCACTCGCTCGACCGTCTCAACTGGGCCGGCTTCTACTTCTTCGACGGGACGGAACTCGTGGTCGGGCCGTTCCAGGGCAAGCCCGCCTGCGTGCGGATCGCGCTCGGCAAGGGCGTGTGCGGCACGGCCGCGCAGACGCGTGAGACGCAGGTCGTGCGCGACGTGCATGACTTCCCCGGCCATATCGCGTGCGACGCGGCGTCGGAATCGGAAATCGTCGTGCCGCTGGTGGCCGGCGACGGCACGCTGATCGGCGTGTGGGATGTCGACAGCCCGGTCGCCGCGCGCTTCGACGAAGAAGACCGCCAGGGAATGGAAGCGCTGTGCCGCGTGTTCGTCGAACACGCATGGCAGAAGGCGCGCGGTTGAGCGGCGGCCAAGCCGCGTTCATCCCCCGAGCAGCCGGTCGCCGCGTTCGCGCATGAATCGCGCAACGCGACCTCGAACGAAAACGAAACGGGCCCCGCAACGGGGCCCGTTCCACTGTGCCGCCGCACCGCCCTTCGCGGTGCCCTGCGGGCGTCAGGCGGCGTGCGTGCCGGACAACGCCGGGAACGCTTGCGGCGTCGCGTCCTCGGTCAGCACCTCGAAGCCCGTTTCGGTCACCACGACCATGTGCTCCCATTGCGCCGACAGCGAATGGTCCTTCGTGACGACCGTCCAGCCGTCCGCCAGCATGCGCGTGTCGCGCTTGCCCGCGTTGAGCATCGGCTCGATCGTGAAGATCATCCCCGGCCGGAGCGGCACGCCAGTACCCGGGCGACCGTAGTGAAGCACCTGCGGCTCGTCGTGATAAACATCGCCGATGCCGTGCCCGCAGTACTCCCGAACCACGCTGAATCCTTCGCGATGCGCGACCTGCTGGATCGCGTAGCCGACGTCGCCGAGCGTTGCGCCCGGACGCACCGCGCGGATGCCCGCGTGCATCGCCTCGTAGGTCGTCGCGACGAGCCGCCGCGCAAGCTCGTTCGGTTCGCCGACGAAATACATGCGGCTCGTATCGCCGAACCAGCCGTCCTTGATCACCGCGATGTCGAGGTTCACGATGTCGCCGTCGCGCAGCGGCCGCGACGTCGGAATGCCGTGGCACACCACGTGGTTGACCGACGTGCACAGCGTCTTCGGATAACCGTGGTAGCCGATGTTCGCCGGGATCGCGCCGAGCACGTCGACGATGTATTCGCGGCAACGCGCGTCCAGGTCGTCGGTGGAGACGCCCGGCTTCACGTGCTCGGTAATCATCGTCAGCACCTGCGACGCAAGCTTTGCGGCTTCGCGCGACTTGGCGATTTCTGCGGCGCCGCGGATCGGGATTTCGCGCTTCGCCATTACGCCACCTGCTCGATGCCGTGCTCGACCGGTTCCGCCTCGCCGCCCCGTGCTTCGGCCTCGATCAACATCCGGCAGATGTCGCCATAGGACAGCGCCGGATTGAGTTCCGCCAGCATCCCGACGCGCAGCCAATGTTCGGCCTGCGCGTTGATCGAGCGGCTCAGCGCCGTGCTGGTCGAGCGCAGCCGCTCGTGCATGTGCTCGGAAATCTTGATGATACCCATATATCCCCAATTAAACGAAACGTAGTCGATTCGTATATTACGCCGCACGCGACTGCCGGGCAAGCCATTCGGATTCCGTCGAGCCGCTGGTTGGCCGCCATCAATGGCGTTGACATCGAATTCCAGTTTATTGGAAAATAAATCCACCATGAAAGAATCGGTCACCGCCATTGCCGACGACACCGGCATCAACGAATGCATCGCCCGGCGCGTACGCGACCTGCGCACCGTGCGAGGCTACACGCTCGATGCGCTGGCTGCGCGCTCCGGCGTCAGCCGTTCGATGATCTCGCTCATCGAACGCGCATCGGCCAGCCCGACGGCCGTCGTGCTCGACAAGCTGGCGGCCGGGCTCGGCGTGTCGCTGGCCGGGCTGTTCGGCGGCGACCAGGACGACACGCCCGCGCAGCCGCTGGCGCGCCGCGCGCAGCAGGCCGAATGGCGAGATCCGGCGTCCGGTTACGTGCGCCGCAACCTCTCCCCGGTGGGCTGGCCGTCGCCGATCCAGCTCGTCGAAGTGGATTTCCCGCCGGGTGCGCGCGTCGCGTATGACAGCGGCGGACGTGAAAGCGCGCTGCATCAGCAGGTGTGGATCATCAGCGGCCGCGTCGACGTCACGCTCGGCGATGCGCTTCACGAACTTCACGCAGGTGACTGCCTGGCCATGCGGCTCGACCAGCCGCTGATTTTCAGCAATCCGTCGTCGCATGCCGCACGCTACGTCGTCGCGATCTGCGATGCGTCTGCCGCCGCCGGCGTGCGGAACCTCTGATGAACGCGTCGTCGCAGCAGCCGTGCGCACGACCTACTTACTGCCCACAGGAGCCCGTATGAATTCCCCGAAACAGCGCGACGACGTGCGCCTGATCGATTGCAGCGAGGCCGAGCATGCGCCGGCCATCCTCGAGATCCTGAACGACGCGATCGCGAGCTCGACCGCGCTGTACGACTACAAGCCGCGTCTGCCGGAAGCGATGGTCGCGTGGTTCGCAGCGAAGCGCGCGGGCGGCTTCCCGGTCATCGGCGCGGTCGACGCATCGGGCACGCTGCTGGGCTTCGCAAGCTGGGGCACGTTCCGCGCGTTTCCCGCCTACAAGTACACGGTCGAACACAGCGTGTACGTGCATCGCGACCAGCGCGGCCGCGGGCTCGGCGAGGTGCTGCTGCGCGAAGTGGTCCGGCGCGCGCGCGAAGCGCAGGTGCATGTGGTGGTCGGCTGCATCGATGCGACCAATGCGGGAAGCATCGCACTGCATACGAAGCTCGGATTCGTGCACTCGGGCACGATCACGCAGGCGGGATTCAAGTTCGGCCGGTGGCTCGACGCGGCGTTCTATCAGTTGACGCTCGAAACGCCGGCGCAGCCGGTGGATGGTTGATCGCCCGGAGGCCGTCGCATGCACCATGCACGACGGCCACAAGCGACGCAGAAAAAAGAAAAGCCCCGCCGAAGCGGGGCTTTATCTCGTTCTACTTGGAGGCGCGAGCCGGAGTCGAACCGGCCTAAACGGCTTTGCAGGCCGCTGCATAACCGCTTTGCTATCGCGCCAAAAGCGGACTGTCTGGATGCCGTGAAGCAAGCGACAGATTTTTTATTCGAGGACCGGAAGTCCATCAAATAAAAAGGGAAGCGTGGCTTCCCCATTACTTGGAGCGGGAGACGAGTCTCGAACTCGCGACCTCAACCTTGGCAAGGTTGCGCTCTACCAACTGAGCTACTCCCGCATTGTCCTGCATTGTCCTGCACCTGCAGCGCTTCGCCGTACCACACGCTGCCAGAAAAATCTGGAGCGGGAGACGAGTCTCGAACTCGCGACCTCAACCTTGGCAAGGTTGCGCTCTACCAACTGAGCTACTCCCGCATGTGTCCTGCATCTGCAGCGCTTCGCCGTACCACACGCTGCCAGAAAAAATCTGGAGCGGGAGACGAGTCTCGAACTCGCGACCTCAACCTTGGCAAGGTTGCGCTCTACCAACTGAGCTACTCCCGCGTATTGCTGCGCTACTGCCTCCCCGTCACACACTTACTTCGTCGTGCAGCGGAGAAGCGAGATTATGTCTAAGGCACATTCGTGTGTCAAGGGCTTTTCCAGCCCTTTTTCCAAAAACCTGCTCGACCGGACGCGTGACGCGCATCACGCGCCGCCGCGCTCGCGAATCTGCGGCCAGGCGAGCTTCATGTAGTACAGCATCGACCAGATCGTCAGCACCGCCGCGAGGTACATCAGCCACTCGCCCCACACGCGCGTGTCGATCGTCACGACGCCGAGCGGCAGCGGCCCGTAGAACAGCAGCATCGGAATCGCGACCATCTGGCATGCGGTCTTGAACTTGCCGAGCTGGTTCACCGCGACGCTCTTCGACGCGCCGATCTGCGCCATCCACTCGCGCAGCGCCGAAATCGCGATCTCGCGGCCGACGATCACGAGTGCGATCGCCGCGTCGACCCGCGAAATCTGCACGAGGATCAGCAGCGCGGCCGTCACCATCAGCTTGTCCGCCACCGGATCGAGAAATGCGCCGAACGACGACGTCTGGTTCCACTTGCGGGCGAGATAGCCGTCGAACCAGTCGGTCAGCGCCGCGAGTATGAAGATCGCCGCCGCCGCGAGATTGCGGTGCGTGCCGCCCATCACCGTGTCCGGCAGATAGAACACGCCGACGACGAGCGGAATCAGCACGATCCGTACCCATGTCAGGAAAATCGGGAAATTGAACGGCATGGCATGCGGGACAGTAAAGGATTCGCAATTGTGCCGTGTCGACCGGCCTGCCACAAGAACGCTGGCAAGGCAGCCGGTCGCACGGCCGTCAGTGAAGCTGCTTGTAGATCTGCTCGGCGAGCGCGTGCGAGATGCCCTCGACGCTCGCCAGTTCCTCGACACTCGCGGCAACGACGCCGCGCAACCCGCCGAACCGCGCGAGCAGCCGCTGCCGGCGCTTCGCGCCGACGCCCTCGAGTTCCTCGAGCCGCGACGTCTGGCGCGCCTTCGCCCGCTTGGCGCGCATGCCGGTGATCGCGAAGCGGTGCGCTTCGTCGCGGATCTGCGCGACGAGCATCAGCGCGGCGCTTTCCTTGCCGAGTTCGAGCGGCGTGCGGCCGTCCGCGAACACGAGCGTCTCGAGGCCGACCTTGCGCCCCTCGCCTTTCGCGACGCCGACCAGCATCGACGTGTCGAGACCGAGCTCGGTGAACACCTGGCGCGCGATTTCGACCTGACCCTTGCCGCCGTCGATCAGCACGATGTTCGGCAGCAGGCTCGACGCCTCGGCCTGGCGTGTCGACTCGCCGTCGATGCCGGCCGCATCGTCGGCGGCAGCCGCCTGCGCGGCCTGCTCGACCATCTTCTCGTAGCGGCGCGTGAGCACCTGCCGCATCGCCGCGTAGTCGTCGCCCGGCGTGATCCCGGTGATGTTGTAGCGGCGGTATTCGCCCGACTGCATCTTGTGATGGTGGTAGACCACGCACGACGCCTGCGTCGCCTCGCCCATCGTATGACTGATGTCGAAGCATTCGATCCGCAGCGTCGCGAGATCGTCGCATTCGTAGCTGAGCGTGTCCGCGAGCGCACGCGTGCGCGCCTGCTGCGAGCCTTGCTCGGACAGCAGCCGCATGAGCGCGATCTGCGCATTCTGTTCTGCCATCGACAGCCACGCGCGCCGCTGCCCCTGCGGCTGCCGCACCAGCGACACCTTGTGGCCGGCCTGCTCGGACAACAGCTCGAGCAGGTCGCGGCTCGCGGGTGCATGGCTCACGACGAGCACGGGCGGCACGCGATGGCCGAGATAGTGCTGCGCGATGAACGCGTCGAGCACCTCGGCCTCGACCGACGCCACCGCGTCGCCGCGCGTGCGGCCGGCTTCTTCCGCAGGCAGGTCGGGCAATGCGTCGGCGGCCGCATCGGCTGCATCGGCTGCATCGGTTGCATCGGTTGTATTGGCCGCCTCCGGCAGCTCGGACTCGTCGCCGAGGCCGCCCTCGGCGAGCGTCAGCGCGCTTTCGACGTGCGTCGGGAAATACGCCTTGTCGCCGAGATGCCGGCCGCCACGCACCATCGCGAGGTTCACGCACACGCGCCCGCCTTGTGCGACGACGGCCAGGATGTCGACGTCGCTATCGCTGCCGACCTCGATCGCCTGCTGGTGCAGCACCGTCGCGAGCGAGCTCATCTGGTTGCGCACGGCCGCCGCCTGCTCGAATTTCAGCTCGGCCGCGAACGCGTGCATCTTCTGCTCGAGCTCCTTCATCACTTCGGACTGCCGGCCGAGCAGGAAACGCGCGGCGTTCGACACGTCGATCGCGTAATCCTCGTCGGAGATCGCGCCGACGCACGGCGCCGTGCAGCGCCCGATCTGGTGCAGCAGGCACGGCCGCGTGCGGTTGTTGAAGACCGAATCCTCGCAGGTGCGCAACTGGAACACGCGCTGCAGGATCTGGATGCTCTCGCGCACGGCCCAGGCGCTCGGGAACGGCCCGAAATACTGGTTCTGCTTGTCGACCGAGCCGCGGTAGTAGGCCATCCGCGGAAATCGGTGCGCGGTGAGCTTCAGGTACGGATACGACTTGTCGTCGCGAAACAGGATGTTGTAGCGCGGCGCGAGCGCCTTGATCAGGTTGTTCTCGAGCAGCAGCGCCTCGGCCTCCGAACGCGTGACGGTCGTCTCGATGCGCGCGATGCGCGTGACCATCATCGCGATGCGCGGCGACAGCTGCGTCTTCGTGAAATAGCTCGATACGCGCTTCTTCAGGTCGCGTGCCTTGCCGACATACAGCACGGCGCCCGCCGTGTCGTAATAGCGATAGACGCCCGGCATGTGCGGCAACTGCGCAAGGATCTTCTTCGGTTCGAACGGGGTATCGGAAGCTTCAGGGGATGTCATGCGTGATCCGGGCGCCTTGTAACGCGGAACGGGTCTATTAGAATCGCCAGTTTAGAGCATTCACCGGCCCGCTTCGATGCCACGCACCACCGCTGCCCCCCTGCCCGCCGCGCCGCTCGCGCCGGGCGAACCGATCGCCTGCGACCTCTTCTGTACGGTGGTCGACAATTTCGGCGACATCGGCGTCTGCTGGCGCGTCGCGCGCCAGCTCGCGCACGAGCACGGCTGGCAGGTTCGCCTGTTCGTCGACGACCTGCGCACGTTCGCGCGCCTGCTGCCCGGGGTCGATCCCGACGCGGGGCGGCAGACGGTCGATACGATCGTGGTCGAGCACTGGCACGCGGAAGTCGGCGACGCGCTGGAGATCGCCGATGTCGTGATCGAAGCGTTCGCGTGCGAGCTGCCCGGCGCGTATCTCGCGGCGATGGCGCGCCGCGCGCGGCGCCCCGTGTGGATCAACCTCGAATACCTGAGCGCCGAGGACTGGGTTGCCGATTTCCATCTGCGGCCGTCGCCGCATCCGCGCTACCCGCTGCTGAAGACGTTTTTCTTCCCCGGCCTGTCGGCCGGCACCGGCGGCGTGCTGAAGGAGCACGACCTCGATGCGCGTCGCACGGCCTTCGAAACCGACGCGGCGGCGCGCGACGCATGGTGGCGGCGCGCGATCGGCGGCCCGCCGCCGGCCCCCGGCACGACGGTCGTCAGCCTGTTCGCGTACGAAAATCCGGCCGTCGACGCACTGCTCGTGCAGTGGCGCGACGGCCCGTCGCCGGTCGTCGCGCTCGTGCCGGCCGGCCGCGTGTCGCCTGCCGTCGCGCGTTTTTTCGGAGTCGAGTCGTTCGGCGCGGGCACGCATGCGCGCAGCGGCAACCTGACTGCACACGGGCTCGCGTTCGTTCCCCAGGCTGACTACGATCCGTTGCTGTGGGTGGCCGACCTCAATTTCGTGCGCGGCGAGGATTCGTTCGTCCGGGCGCAGTGGGCACGCAAGCCGTTCGTGTGGCACATCTACCCGCAGGCCGACGACGTGCACCTGCCGAAGCTCGACGCCGCGCTCGCGCACCTGTCGGCCGGCCTCGCCGACGCGCCGCGCGCGGCGCTCGAGCGGTTCTGGCACGCATGGAACGGCGCCGGCACGCCCGACTGGGCCGATTTCTGGCAGCACCGCGCCGCACTGGACGCCAACGCGGCCCGCTGGGCCGATGCGCTCGCGGCCGTCGGCGATCTCGCCGGAAAGCTGGCGGAATACGCAAAATCTCAGTTAAAATAAGCGGTTATCCGACGGCTGACCAGGCAAGCGCTCGCTTTTGGCGTCCACCGGAAAAGCACGCTTGGCGCCTCACCCGTTGCGCAACGCTCAGGCACCTATTTATTTGATTTGATCAGGACAGTTTTTATGAAAACCGCACAGGAACTCCGCGTAGGCAACGTCGTGCAGATCGGCAGCGACGCATGGGTCATCGCCAAGGCTGAATACAACAAGTCGGGCCGGAACTCCGCCGTCGTCAAGATGAAGATGAAGAACCTGCTGACGAACGCAGGCCAGGAAGCGGTCTACAAGGCTGACGACAAGTTCGACGTCGTCGTGCTCGACCGCAAGGAAGTGACGTACTCGTACTTCGCCGACCCGATGTACGTGTTCATGGACGCCGACTACAACCAGTTCGAAGTCGAAGCGGAAATGATGGGCGAAGCGCTGAACTACCTCGAAGACGGCATGGCGTGCGAAGTCGTGTTCTACAACGAGAAGGCGATCTCGGTCGAACTGCCGACGGTCCTCGTTCGCGAGATCACCTACACGGAGCCGGCAGTCAAGGGCGACACGTCGTCGGGCAAGGTGCTGAAGAACGCCAAGCTCGCAACGGGCTTCGAACTGCAAGTGCCGCTGTTCTGCAACACCGGCGACAAGATCGAAATCGATACGCGTACGAACGAATACCGCAGCCGCGCGTAATCGCCAGCGATACCCGCATCGAACAAAGCGCCCTTCGGGGCGCTTTTTGTTTGTCTGGCGCCAACAAGCGAAATCGGGCCAGTCTCATATAAAGCACAAAATCCACCGGTAAAGATATTCAATTTGTATCATCGGTAACTGTTTTATAGCGCCGGAGAAATAATGCGCGTTACGCGTTCAGCGGGGCATAAAATCAGTTTTTAATCTGACATGCGGCTGCGGCTCCGATGGCCGACAGCCCGCCTCTCTTGACTCGACTCGCGTCCACCATGCCACACGCCCTGATCGTCGAAGACGATCCCAACAGTCTGTCCGGCCTCACCGCGCTGCTCGCCGCGGACGGCTTCTCGGTCGACACGGCCACGTCGCTCGCCGAAGCGCGCACGGCGCTCGGCCGCTCGATTCCCGACGTCGTTCTCGTCGACCTGAACCTGCCGGACGGCAGCGGGTTCGACCTGCTCCAGCACCTGCCGCAGCAACAGCCGAACGGCTCGCTGCCCGTCATCGTGCTGACGGGCAATGCGACGGTCGAGAGCGCCATCGAGGGCCTGCGTCACGGTATCTGGGACTACCTGCTGAAGCCGATCAACATTCCGCGCCTGCGCAGCCTGCTCGCGCGGATCCCGCGCCCCTACGAACTGATCGACGAAGTGCAGTCGTTGCGTGCATCGCTGCGCCATCTCGGCCGCTTCGGCGCGCTGGTCGGCCGCAGCGACGCGATGCAGCACGTGTACGACATGATCGAGCACAACGCGCGCACCGAAACGGCTGTCCTGTTCTCGGGCGAAGCCGGTACCGGCAAGAAACTGGCCGCGCGCACGCTGCACGACCTGAGCCGGCGCCGCAAGGGGCCGTTCGTATCGTTCGACTGCCGGACGATCGCGCAGGCCAGCCGGTACGGCGCATCGCTCGACAGCGTGCTGTTCGGCCACGAGCGCGGCGCGTTCGACGGCGCCGAGCGCCGCGAATCGGGCCTGTTCGAACAGGCCGGCGGCGGCACGCTGTTCCTCGACGAAATCACCGCGCTGCCGCTCGTGCTGCAGGAAGCGCTGCTGCATGCACTCGATTCGCAGAATTTCATGCGGATCGGTGGCACGAGCTCGATCACGAGCGATTTCCGGCTGATCGCGACCACGCGCCGCCCGGCGCGCGAAGCGGTCGCGAACGGCACGCTGCGCGAGGATCTGTGGCTGCGCCTCGATGCGGCGTCGATCACAATGCCGCCGCTGCGCGAGCGCGACGGCGATGCGCTCGCGATCGCGGATGCGCTGATCGACGAACTGAACCGCGACGCGCGCGCCACCGGCCGCAGCACGACCGACAAGCGCGCGGCGCCAGGCTTCGTGCGCGAATGCCTGTCCTACGAATGGCCGGGCAACGTGCGCGAACTGCAGGAGCGCGTGCGCTTCGCGTACGACGCATCGGGCGATTTCATCGAGACGCTGCGCGCAGGCGAGCCGAGCTTCTCGGCCGGCGCCGCGCTGAACGGCAGCAGTGTGCAGATCAAGGTCGGCACGCCGCTGTCCGACGTCGAGGATCTGCTGATCCGCGCGACGCTCGACGCAGTCGGCGGCACGCGCCACCGTGCGGCAACGCTGCTCGGCATCAGCCCGAAGACGCTGTACAACAAGCTGCAGCGGATGAAGGTGAACTGAGCGGGCAGCGATGCTTGCAGGTACTGGCAGGGCCTGACTGTTAGTTGCATTGACGCCCGCTTCGGCGACCTGCTTGCTCCTGAAGCTGCTGTACGGTTCGCGCCTGCAGCAACCCATGAAAAAGCCGCGCAACAGCGCGGCTTTTTGTTTCAGCGACCGGAATGGCGCACATCGCGCCATCCCCTCCCCGCTCAGGCCAGTGCGCTGCTCAACAGCGCCTGCGCCTGCCGATACTCGGGCTGCGAGATCAGCTTGTCCCACTTGAGCGCCTTGCCGCGTGCGCGCATCCGCTTGATGCGCCGCACCGACTCGTCCGTGGCCCGCGCTTTCAGCCCGTTCAGCACGACCTCGGCCGCGTCCGGCTGGTTGCAGACGAGCACCATGTCGCAACCGGCCGCGAGCGCGGCATCGGCCGCCTGCGTGAGCGTGCCGCCTTCGCGCGCGGCTTCCATCGACAGGTCGTCGCTGAAGATCGCGCCCGTGAAGCCGAGCCGCCCGCGCAGGATGTCCTGCAGCCACACGCGCGAGAAACCGGCCGGCCGCTTGTCGACCTGCGTGTAGATCACGTGCGCGGGAATCACCGCGGACAACGACAAGCCGAGCCAGTCGTACGGCGCGACGTCCTGCTTGAGGATCGCGTCGAGCGTGCGGCCGTCGGTCGGCAGCGCGACGTGCGAGTCGGCTTCCGCGAAGCCGTGCCCCGGAAAATGCTTGCCGCAGTTCGCCATCCCGGCGAGCGACAGCCCGTGGTTCAGGCTCTTCGCGAGCAGCGTGACGACGCGCGGATCGCAATGGAACGCGCGATCGCCGATCACCTTCGAGTGCCCGTAGTCGAGGTCGAGCACGGGCGTGAAGCTCATGTCGATCCCGCATGCACGCAGTTCGGCGGCCAGGATGTAGCCGACGGCCGTGGCGACCTTCGTCGCGAGCAGCACGTCGCGATCCCACAGCTCGCCGAGGCGCCGCATCGCGGGCAACACGGTGAAGCCATCGGTGCGGAAACGCTGCACGCGCCCGCCTTCGTGATCGACGGCGATCAGGATGTCTTCGCGCACTGCGCGGATCGAATCGGTCAACGCGGTCAGTTGCGCGCGGTTCTGGAAGTGCCGCGCGAACAGGATCACGCCGCCGGTATTCGGATGCGCGAGGCGCCGCGCATCGTCGCGCGACAGGGCCGTGCCGACGACGTCGAGCATGACCGGGCCGGGAGTCGTTTTCATAAGGATTTACTCGGAGAAACCCCGCAACTCATAGCGGGAAGGAAAGGAGTGCCGTTGACAGGCAGCTTCTTCCACGGATTAGGATCACCGGTATGATTCTCGTCTACCGCTACCGGGTGAAATCGCTCAACGGACTGCTGAACAAGCAGAGCCGCGCGGTGAACTACATCTGGAACTTCTGCAACGACTCGCAGAAGCATGCGCTCAAGTGGCGCAAGAAGTGGCCGTCGGGATTCGATCTGAACGTACTCACGACCGGCAGCAGCAAGGAACTGGGCATTCATTCCGGAACTGTTAACGCAACGTGCGAGCAGTACGCGAAAGCGCGTAGCCAGCACCGCCGGCCTTACCTGCGCTATCGCGGCAGGAAATCGCTTGGTTGGGTGCCGCCGAAGGGGCGCGACCTGAAGCGCGGGGGTGATGCCTTTCGCGTGTTCAACAGCCGCGCGCTTCCCGAAGGCAAGATCAAGGACGGAACCAGCTTTGCGCAAGACACGCGCGGCAACTGGTTCCTGAACATCGTGATCGAGATTCCGGATGCTCAGGCCCGGCCGATCCGTTCCGGTGTCGGCATCGATCTCGGCCTGAAAGACTCCGCCACACTTTCGACCGGCGAGAAGCTGCCTAACGATCGGTTCGGCCGGCGCGCGGCCGAGAAGTTGGCGAAAGCTCAACGAGCGAGCAAGCACAAGCGGCATATCGCGAAGCTGCACGCCAAGGTGGCGAACGCCCGCACCGATTTCCAGCACAAGCTCGCGCTCGATCTGGTGCGACGCTTCGATTACATCGCGGTCGGCAACGTGTCGGCCGCCAAACTCGCCCGAACTAGGATGGCGAAGAGCGTGTTCGACGCATCCTGGTCGTCCGTCCGAAACAAGCTCCGTTACAAGGCGATGGCGCGCGGGGCCACGTTCGAGGAAGTCGACGAAAGCGGTTCTACCCAGTCCTGTCCGGCGTGCGGGTCGAAAGACAGCACGACGCGGCCGAAAGGTATCGCGGGGCTGCGAGTAAGAGAGTGGGCCTGCAGTGACTGCGGTGTCTTGCATGATCGAGATACCAACGCTGCGCTGAACATTCTCCGATGCGGACGTGCATCGCCAGGTGTGGGAATCACCTGCCTTTAGGCGGGTGAGGACGTCAACGAATCGGGAGTTCCGTCAGGAGGAGGTTCGGGAAACAGGTGCAGGTGCGGCGTCCGTCTCGGCGATCACGAACGAGACCGCATAGTCGCGCTCGTCGCTGACCGTCACGCGCGCCGTGATGCCATGGGCAGCAAGCCATTCGGCCAGCTCGCCCGATGCAATCACGTACGGCTCGCCGCTCGGGTGGTTGAGGGTCTGCAGCGCACGCCACGTCATCGGCCAGTGCATGCCGAGCCCGATCGCCTTCGAGAACGCTTCCTTCGCAGAAAAGCGCGTCGCGAGGAACGCGATGCCGCGTGCCTCGGAACGGGCGCGGCGCGCATGGAACACGCGCAGCTCGTCGGGGCCCAGCACTTTCTCGGCAAACCGGCCGCCCGTGCGTTCGAGCACGGCCGCGATGCGGCTCACCTGGGCGATGTCGGTACCGATGCCGTAGATCGCCATGTCAGTACGCGCCGGTGCGGCCCGGCAGGGCCGGGTCAGGCATGACGCGCGACGCGCAGCGGCACTTCATCTTCAGCGCGCGCCGCCGTGCAGCGCGGCAACGCGTGCGGCGACCATGATCGCCTTCATTTCGCGCACCGCATTGTCCCAGCCCGCGAAAATCGCGTGCGCGACGATCGCGTGGCCGATGTTCAGCTCGACGATGCCGTCGATCGCGGCGATCTGCTGCACGTTCGTGTAGTGCAGCCCGTGACCGGCATTGACCTTCAGGCCGAGCTGCGCGCCGGCCTGTACGCCTGCGACGATGCGCTCGTATTCGCGCTGCTGTTCGGCTTCGTCGTGCGCTTCGGCATAACGGCCCGTATGCAGCTCGATCACCGGCGCGCCCGCTTCGTGCGCGGCACGGATCTGCGTGTCGTCCGGGTCGATGAACAGCGACACGCGCACGCCCACGTCGGCAAGCTGCTTGCATGCCGCACGCACGGCCTCGAAATGGCCGGCGACATCGAGACCGCCTTCGGTCGTCAGTTCCTCGCGCTTCTCGGGCACGAGGCACGCGTCGTGCGGGCGCACTTCGCATGCGATATCGAGCATCTCGGCCGTCACCGCGCATTCGAGGTTCATGCGCGTCTTCAGCAACGGGCGCAGCTTGTGCACATCTGCATCGACGATGTGGCGGCGATCCTCGCGCAGGTGCAGCGTGATCGCATCCGCACCGGCTTCTTCGGCGGCGAGCGCCGCGCGGATCGGATCGGGATAGGTCGTGCCGCGTGCATTGCGCAGCGTCGCGACGTGGTCGATGTTCACGCCGAGGTCGATGGCGGTGGGCGTTGTCAGGAAGAAGCTCATAGGTTTTGCAGGTCGATCAGGATCTGACGCGTGGCAAGCGGCGTACCGCCGAGATAGGTGTTCAGCAGGAAGCGCATCAGCGTCTTGCTTTGCGCAACCGTCTGGGCTCGATGGTAATCGTCCTGTTCCATATCGAGCAACGTCTGTCCGGAAATGATCGGCCAGTGCGACGGTACGTCGTCGTCCGCATTGCGCACGCCGCGCTCGGGATCGAACACGTAACGGCGGTCAGGCTCGACCGTGCGGCGCGCGACCGTGCGGTTCAGCGCCATCGCGTAGCCGGTCTCGCGCAGCAGCACACGCTCGAACGAGCGCAGCACCTGCACCGCGGGCTCGCCGTGCGCGAGGCGCGTGAGGGTCAGCACGTAATGATTGAAGAGCGGCGGCTGGGGATCCTCGCGTGCGCAGAATTTCACGAGCAGCTCGTTCGCGTAGAAGCCGCACAGCAGCCCGTCACCGCCGAGCGGCAGCATCCCGCCGACCCACTCGGCGCCCGTCAGCGTGCGCACCTCGGATTTGCCCGACCAGGACAGCAGCAGCGGCTGGAAGGTCTGCAGTACGCCGCGCAGCGCGGAGTGCGGGCGCTTCGCGCCCTTCGCGACGAGCGCGAGCCGGCCATGATCGCGCGTCAGCACGTCGACGATCAGGCTCGTTTCCCGATACGGGTAACTGTGCAGCACGAACGCCGGCTGCTCGGCGACGCGGAAATCGGACGTGCGAGACGTCGCGCGCCGCGCCTTGCGCGGCGGTTCGGGCGGTGCCGGCAGCGGCGCGTCGTTCGCGCCGGCCGTCACCGCGTCTTCGGTCGACGTCAGCGCGTCATTCGTACCCATAGGCGCGCAGCCCCGCCTCGTTGTCGGCCCAGCCGCTCTTCACCTTCACGAAGGTCTCGAGGTACACGGGGCCGTCGAACAGCTTCTCCATGTCCATCCGCGCTTCGGTGCTGATCTGCTTGAGCTTCTCGCCCTTCTTGCCGATCACCATCGCCTTGTGCGAATCGCGCTCGACGAGGATCGTCGCGAAGATGCGCTTCAGGCGCCCTTCCTCCTCGAACTTGTCGATCAGCACGGTGCTCGTGTACGGCAGTTCGTCGCCGGTCCAGCGGAACACCTTCTCGCGCAGGATTTCAGCCGCGAGGAAGCGCGAGCTGCGGTCGGTCAGTTCGTCCTCGCCATAGATCGGCCCGCCTTCCGGCAGGTATGGCTTGATCGTATCCAGCAAGCGCTTGATGTCTTCCGGGCGCTGCGCCGACAGCGGCACGAGCTCGGTGAATTCGCGCAGCGTGCTCATCTGCTGCATGAACGGGAACAGCGTCGCCTTGTCGGTCACGCGGTCGATCTTGTTTGCGATCAGCAGCGTCGGCATGCCGGGCGGGATCAGGTCGAGCACCTTCTGGTCGTCGGGCCCGAAGCGGCCGGCCTCGATCACGAACAGGATCACGTCGACCGACGTGAGCGTCGACGTGACCGCGCGGTTCAGCGAACGGTTCAGCGCGGTGCTGTGGCGGGCCTGGAAGCCCGGCGTGTCGACGAACACGAATTGCGCGTCGTCGAACGTGTTGATGCCGGTGATGCGGTGGCGGGTCGTCTGCGCCTTGCGCGACGTGATGCTGATCTTCTGGCCGACGAGTGCATTCATCAACGTCGACTTGCCGACGTTCGGGCGGCCCACGATCGCGATCATGCCGCAACGGAAACCGGTAGGAGCGGGAGTGTTCATATCGTTTGGGAGACAGGTTCGGAAACGGCCGCGCGGCGCGCGGCACGATCGATGGGCAATTCAGTGGTCGGCATCGGCCACGCGCGCCTGCGCGGCGGCAAGGCTCGCGCCGCCCGTCGGCGTCTCGGAGTCCGGCGCCGCGGCGTCGCGTGCGCGCGCAGCCCCACGCGAAGCGGGGTCGGTACCGGCGGAAGACTTGTCGGCGGACGCGGATGCCGGATCGGCTGCCTGGCCGGCCGGCTTGTCGGCTGCGCGTGCAGCGGGCACGGCTTCCGCGGGCTTCTCAGCGGGCTTTTCAGCAACCTTGTCGGGTCGCTCGGCCGGCTTGTCGGCCACCGGCTTCGCCGCCCGTTCGCCCTTCTCCGCAGCCGCGTCGACATGCGCCGCGCGAATCGCGGCCATCGGGGCCACAGCCGGCTCGGTACCGGTCGCAGCGGCGGCTGCGGGCGCCGCACCGGCCGCCCTCGCCTCGCGCGCCGCCGCGCGTTCCTTCCGCTCCGGCGAGCGCAGGTCGAGCGCTTCCTGCACGCCCTTCACGCCCGGCACGATTTCGGGTTCGACATGCTTCGACCCGCGCGCGTTTTTCGAGCGCTTCGGTTTGGTAGCCAGCATCGGTGCGGCCGCCATCACCTCATCGAGCGCCTTCTTCGCGGCGGCCTGCTCGGCCGCGCGCCGGCTCGCACCGGAGCCCGACACCTTCACGTCGAGCTTCGGCACCGTGCATTCGACTTCGAATTGCTGGTTGTGCGCCGCACCATGCGTCGCGACCACCGTGTAAGTCGGCAGCGCGATCTTGTGCCCCTGCAGGTATTCCTGCAGCAGCGTCTTCGCGTCCTTGCCGAGCGTGCGCGGATCGATATGGTCGAGAATCGGGATATAGAGGCGCTTGATGACCCCTTGGGCGGCTTCGAAGCCGCCATCGAGGAACACGGCCCCGATGATGGCTTCGAACGCGTCCGCGAGGATCGACGGGCGGCGGAACCCGCCGCTGCGCAACTCGCCCTCGCCAAGCCGCAGCCCGTCCGAGATATTCAGGGCCTGAGCAATTTCGTACAGCGACTGCTGTTTGACGAGGTTGGCGCGGACGCGCGACAGATCGCCTTCGTCCAGCTTGCTGAAACGCTGGAACAAAAGGGCAGCCACCGCGCAATTCAGAACGGAATCGCCGAGAAACTCGAGCCGTTCGTTGTGCGTGGCACTGTGACTACGATGGGTCAAAGCCTGGCGCAACAATTCCGCATTGCGAAATTCGTAGCGCAACCGGCTTTCCAACTGGGATAGGGGCATGTGCAGGAGTATAACGCGGGCGCCGGTCGGGCCGAAACGGCACGGCCGGACGCGAAAAGGCGTGACGAGGCGGTGTTACCGCCGGTTCTTAAAGTAGTGCGGCAATACGCGACGCGGCCCGTGCGTCGCGTATTGCGAGTGAGTCGAATGCGATCAGTTGAAGGAACCGATGCGCTTCAGGTCGCTGAAGTTCATCCAGATGAAGAACGCGCGGCCGACGATGTTCTGGTCCGGCACGAACCCCCAGTAGCGGCTGTCCGCGCTGTTGTCGCGGTTGTCGCCCATCATGAAGTAGTGACCGGGCGGCACCTTGCAGATCACGCCGCGGCTGTTGTACGTGCAGTTGTCGCGATACGGATAGTCGTATGCGCCCATCACGAACGGCGGCACGGCCGGGTTGTTGAGGATCGCGTTCTTCTTGTTGCCGATCGTTTCCTCGAACTGCTTCGCGTAATTCTGGCGCTCATCGTCGAAGAAATCGGGCAGCGGCGTTTCGGGCACCGGCTGGCCGTTGATCGTGAGCTGCTTGTCCTGGTACGCAACGGTATCGCCCGGCAGGCCGATCACGCGCTTGATGTAGTCGACCGACTCGTCCTTCGGATAGCGGAACACGACGACGTCGCCGCGCGACAGCGGGCTGCCCTGCGTGATCTTCGTGTTCGTGACCGGCAGGCGCAGCCCGTATTCGAACTTGTTGACGAGGATGAAGTCGCCGACGAGCAGCGTCGGCACCATCGAGCCCGACGGAATCTTGAACGGCTCGACGACGAACGAACGCACGACGAACACCGCCAGGATCACCGGGAAGAAGCTCGCCGTGTACTCGAGCCACCACGGCTGGCGCAGCTTCTCGTCGCGCAGCTTCGAACGCGTCTGCACCGCGTTTTCATCCGCGAAACGCTTGTCGATGCGCGACTGCTGGCGATCGAACTCTTCGATCGCCGAGTCGGCCGCCTTGCGTCGCTGCGGCAGGAACACCAGTTTGTCCAGCACCCACGCTACGCCCGTCAAGATGACGAGCACAAAAAGAATCAGCGCAAAATTCATAAAAGGATCAGTCCTGTTATTTGTCTTCGACGCGCAAGATTGCAAGGAACGCTTCCTGCGGGATCTCGACCGAACCCACCTGCTTCATCCGTTTCTTGCCTTCCTTCTGCTTCTCGAGCAGCTTCTTCTTCCGCGTGATGTCGCCGCCGTAGCACTTCGCGAGCACGTTCTTGCGCAGCGCCTTGATGTTCTCGCGCGCAACGATGTGCGCACCGATCGCAGCCTGGATCGCCACGTCGTACATCTGGCGCGGAATGATCTCGCGCATCTTCGCGGCAACTTCGCGGCCGCGGTATTGCGACTGCGAACGGTGCACGATGATCGACAGCGCATCGACCTTGTCGCCGTTGATCAGCATGTCGACCTTCACGACGTCCGACGAACGGTATTCCTTGAACTCGTAGTCCATCGACGCATAGCCGCGCGACACCGACTTCAGGCGATCGAAGAAGTCGAGCACGATCTCGGCCATCGGGATCTCGTACGTGAGCTGCACCTGGCGGCCGTGATACTGCATGTTGATCTGCGAGCCGCGCTTCTGCTCGCACAGCGTGATCACCGAGCCCACGTAATCCTGCGGCATGTACAGGTTCACGGTGACGATCGGCTCGCGGACTTCGGCGATGCGGCCCGGCTCCGGCATCTTCGCCGGGTTCTCGACCATGATCGTCGAGCCGTCGCTCTGCACGACCTCGTAGACGACCGTCGGTGCGGTCGTGATGAGGTCCATGTCGAACTCGCGCTCGAGCCGCTCCTGCACGATTTCCATGTGCAGCAGCCCGAGAAAGCCGCAGCGGAAACCGAACCCGAGGGCCTGCGACACTTCCGGCTCGTACTGCAGCGACGCGTCGTTCAGCTTCAGCTTCTCGAGCGATTCGCGCAGCGCGTCGTACTGGTTCGCCTCGACCGGATACAGCCCCGCGAACACCTGCGGCTTCACTTCCTTGAAGCCCGGCAGCGGCTCGGCGGCGGCCTTGGTCGCGTGCGTGACGGTATCGCCGACCTTCGCGGCCGTCAGTTCCTTGATGCCGGCGATGATGAAGCCGACCTGCCCTGCCGACAGCGAATCGAGATTGCGCGACTTCGGCGTGAACACGCCGACGTGCTCGACCGGATACTGCGCGCCGGTCGCCATCATCTTGATCTTGTCCTTCGGACGCAGCGTGCCGTTGACGATCCGCACGAGCATCACGACGCCGACGTAGTTGTCGAACCACGAGTCGATGATCAGCGCCTGCAGCGGCGCGGCCGGGTCGCCCTTCGGCGGCGGCACCTTCGCGATCAGCGCTTCGAGCACGTCCTCGACGCCGAGGCCCGTCTTCGCGCTGCAGCGCGTCGCGTCGGTCGCGTCGATGCCGATCACGTCCTCGATCTCCTCGATCGCGTTCTCGGGGTTCGCGGCCGGCAGGTCGATCTTGTTCAGCACCGGCACGACCTCGACGCCGAGCTCGATTGCCGTGTAGCAGTTCGCGACCGTCTGCGCCTCGACGCCCTGGCTCGCATCGACGACCAGCAGCGCGCCTTCGCACGCGGACAGCGAACGGCTGACTTCGTACGAGAAGTCGACGTGCCCCGGCGTGTCGATCAGGTTCAGGTTGTAGACCTTGCCGTCGCGCGCGCGATAGGACAGCGCGGCTGTCTGCGCCTTGATCGTGATGCCGCGCTCGCGCTCGATATCCATCGAGTCGAGCACCTGCGCTTCCATTTCACGGTCGGCGAGGCCACCGCATACCTGGATGATGCGATCCGCGAGCGTCGACTTGCCATGGTCGATGTGCGCGATGATCGAGAAATTGCGAATATGATCCATTCAGTGCCGATCAAGCGAAAAAGGCGCGCTCGACGACCGCGGAGCACGCCTTGTAAGTCGGTGAAAAAACGGCTTATTTTAGCCGAAAAGGCCTTCGCCGGGCGGTATTTCCGACGCCGGGCCGCGCGGTGGTCCGCCGGGGGTGCCCGGCGGGGCAAGCCCCGTGCGAAAAGACACCCGCCGGCGGCAGGTCAGGCTCGGCGCCGAGCAGCCAGCGCGTCGCGCACCCGCGTGCCGTCGAACCGGTGGCGGCATACTTCCACCCCGTCCAGCAGCAGCACGGGCACGTCCTCGTCGTAGCGGGCGACGAGTGCCGCATCGGTATCGATGTCGATGTAATCGACCGCGACACCGAATTCGGCCGCCACCGGCGCCAGTGCGTCGCGCATGTCGTCGCACAGATGGCACCAGCCGCGGCCGTAGAGCGTGAACATCGACGCGCTACTTCTGGCGCGGCCGCACGGGCACGAACTGCGTGTTGTCGCCGCGCCGCACGAGCACCGCGACCGCCTTCTGCGGATCGAGCTGCGCGGTCACTTCGGCGAACTGCTTCGCGTTCGTGATGTCGGTGTCGCCGACACGCAGCACGATGTCGCCGCGCTGCAGGCCCGCACGGGCGGCCGGGCCGTCGACGCCGTCGATCTGCACGCCGTTCTTCAGCTTCAGCGTCTTCATCTGCTCCGCCGTCAGGTCGCTGACCGTCAGACCGAGCGAATTGGTCTGGCGCGGCTTCTGCGGCGCGTTCTTGCGCTGCTCGGCCTTCGCCGTCGTTTCGGCGGGCGTTTCCGCGATCGTGATCGGCAGATCACGTGCCTGACCCTTGCGCCATACGCTGACCGTCGCCTTCGTGCCGGGCTTGGTATCGCCGACCATGCGCGGTAGGTCCGACGCCGCATCGACCGGACGGCCATTGAACTTCAGGATGATGTCGCCCGGCTGGATGCCCGCCTTGTCGGCCGGGCCGCCCGGCTCGACGCTGCTGACGAGCGCACCCTCGGCCTTCGGCAGCCCGATCGAATCGGCCACGTCCTTCGTCACCTCGCCGATCGCCACCGCGATCCGGCCGCGCGTGACCTTGCCCGTCGCCTTCAGCTGGTCGGCCACGCGCATTGCCTCGTCGATCGGAATCGCGAACGAGATGCCCATGAAGCCGCCGGTACGGCTGTAGATCTGCGAGTTGATGCCAATCACCTCGCCCTGCATGTTGATCAGCGGGCCGCCCGAGTTGCCCGGGTTCACGGCGACGTCGGTCTGGATGAACGGCAGGTAGTCGCCCGTATTGCGGCTCTTCGAGCTGACAATGCCGGCCGTCACCGTGTTGTCGAGGCCGAACGGCGAACCGATCGCGACGACCCACTCGCCGACGCGCACCTTGTTCGAATCGCCGATCGCGACGACCGGCAGGTTCGACGCCTGGATCTTGACGACCGCGACGTCCGTGCGATCGTCGACGCCGATCAGCTTCGCCTTGAATTCGCGCTTGTCGGTCAGCGTCACGTAGATGGTGTCCGCATCGTCGACGACGTGCGCGTTGGTCATCACGTAACCGTCGGCCGACACGATGAAGCCCGAGCCGACGCCGCGATTCTGTTCGGTGTCGGGCGGATTGTCCGGCGCCGGCGCGTTCTTCGGGTTGCCGCCATTGCCGCTCCCGTTGCCAGGCGCCTGCGGCAGCGGAATGCCGAAGAAGCGCCGGAAGAATTCCGACATGTCGCCGTTGTCGAAGCCCGGCGGGAGCATTCCGCGCGGGCCGCTGCTCGTCGGCACGTTGGCGGTGGTCCGGATGTTCACGACGGCCGGCCCAACCTTTTCGACCAGATCGGCGAAGTCGGGCAGGCTGGCAGCGGGAGCCGTCACCGCGAACGCGGTATGCGGCACGAGCGGCAGGCAGGCAGACAGCGCCGCCGCCGCGAGCCATTTGCGCAGCGTGAGTTTCATCATGTCGGAAGCCGTAGCGTTACTTGGAAGCCTTGTATTCTATGGCAGACGCGAACTGCTGCAACGTAGCCGGCGGCACTTCGCCGAGCACGGTGATCCAGTAGTCGCCGCGGCGCTTCACGAGAACGTTCGTTGCACCGGTGCTGCCCGCGCCTTCCTTGCGCGTATTCTTTTCGGCCGGCTCGATGAAAACCGAGATCGTCGCGAGACCGTCGGTGAAGACGGCCTGATCGACCGGGATCGGCGGCTCGCCCGCGTCGCGCGCGGCCATCGGCCGACGCACTTCACGAATCTTCTGGAAACCGGCGACGCTCGGCGCGAGCTGCCAGCCCTGCGCTTCCATGTCGACTGTCGCGACCGGCGGGCGCACGACCGTCCAGCCGTTCAGGTTGCGCATGCCGGCCGCGATCGCGGCCTTGTCGCCGTTCGCGCCGCCCGTCTGCAATTGCGAGAACGCGATCTGCTCGAGCACGTGATCGTTCGCATCGAGCGTCTGCGAACGCAGCAGCAGCCCCGTGCGCGCGTCGGCCCACAGCTTGTACGTGAAGCGGTACGCATCCTTCGGCACGAGCTCGACCACCTGCGCGTCGATCCCCGCCACGCGATCCTTGCCGAGCGACTTCGCGTCGTAGACGGACATCACGTGCTCGCCGCTCGCGCCGAGCAGCGCGGGGAACGAGTCGCGCGTCTGACGGCGCTCGACCACGCACAGCTTGCGCTCGGGCACGAACGTGTACAGCTCGTCGTTATGCCGCAGCAGCTTGCGCGGCTTGCCGTCGAGCGTCTCGATGCGCTCGAACTCGCCGTCGCGCGACGCGACATGCGCGATGCGCGACGACTGCACATACCCGCCGCGCTGGTAGACGAACGTGCCTTCGTAGCTCTGCTGCTGCGCCGCCTGCTGGACACGGTCGAGCCAGTCGGCGGCACCCTTGCGGGTCGCGACGGGATCGTCCGGTTGCTGGGCGCGGGCAGGAAGGGATTGAACGGACAACAGGGCGGCTGCGCAAAGCAGGAGGGCCGGCAGCCGCTTCCATCCGGAGATGGCGTGATTCAACTGCAATGTCCGCATCGGGTTTATTGGCCTGGCGTGGTGGTCACGGCAGCGCGAATCAGCGGCATCGAACCCGTCACGACGGGCTGCTGCGCGAATTGCTGATGCGCTTCAAGGTATTGGTCGAGGCTGGCGTCGCGAATGATGTTGACGTCCTGCAGCCCCGGCTGGGCCGATGCCTGCGCAACCGTCACGCGCTGCAGGTTGCCGCCTCGCGGCGCCCCGGCCGACGCGACCTGGACGGCGCCCGGGGCACCGGCCGTCTGCATTTGCGGGACGACGATCCACGTCAGCGTGGCCGCCGCGGCGGCCACCGCGAACGCGGGCACGACGCGCCGGCGCAGCGACAGCAGCTTGCGCGCGACGGGCGCGGCCGCCGGCGCGAGCAGGTGCGGCTCGCTTTCGAGCGCAGCCGACATGCGCGCGGTGAACGCGACGCTCAGCGCGGGCGACAGCGCGAGCTCGTCCGAGCGCAGCGCATCGCCGATCAGGTGGTAATGGGCCCACACGGCGCGATCCGCGCGGTCGAGCTCAGCCAGAAACTGCCCGTTGTCCGGGCCATCGAACATTTCGCCGTCGACCAGCGCGGAAAGGCGCTCGCCGCGCGAGCACGCTTGCGACTGCGTATTGACCGACCCCATGATGCTCCCCATCTTGCACACCCCGTCGTGACTTCACGACTCTATCCGTAACTAGACCCCGACCCGCGTCGCTCCGCCTGTCGCGCTTACCAGCGCTTGCCTTCGGGCGTATCGAGCAGCGGACGCAATTTGGCAGCGATTGCCTCGCGTGCGCGGAAGATTCGCGACCGAACCGTCCCGATCGGACAGCCCATCATTTCCGCGATCTCTTCGTAGCTCAGGCCCTCGATCTCGCGCAGCGTAATTGCCTGGCGCAGTTCTTCGGGCAGCAGAGCCATTGCAGCGTTGACCGTCTCGGCAATCTGCTTGCTCATCAACATCGACTCAGGCGTGTTGATATCCCTTAGTTGGTCTGCGTCGGAGAAAGTTTCCGCTTCCTCTGCATCGGCCTCGGTCGAGGTCGGCGCCCGGCGGCCTTGCGTCGCAAGGTAGTTCTTCGCCGTGTTGACGGCAATTCGGTACAACCACGTATAGAACGCCGATTCGCCGCGGAATTGCGGCAGCGCACGATACGCCTTGATGAACGCGTCCTGGGCCACATCCTCGACCTCGGCGGGATCCCGCACGAGGCGCGAGATCAGCCGAATGATCTTGCGGTGGTATTTGGAGACCAGGAGTTCGAACGCTGCCTTGTCGCCCTTCTGTACGCGCTCGACCAGAGCCTGATCGATTTCTTTTTCACTCACCTGACAAATCCGTTAACTAGGGATGCAACGCGGAGCGTTATTGTAGCGTTCCCGCGCCGGCCGCTGGTTACGGTCCGTAACCGTGCCGCTGTCATGCCCGCCCCGCCGCGCCTGCCGTTCTCGCCAGCACGGAAAGCGCGCTGAACGATGCGGCGTCGAGCGCATCGGCCGGAATCAGCAGCGGCCGGGCCCGCCGGGCACCCTGCCCGACCGACAGCACCAGCAGCAGGCTGCTCCAGTGCGCATGCCCCGTCACGCGGCCGCGGGCCAGCAGGCGCCCGGTGCGGCCGAACGCCGCGATTTCCCCGAACGCGTCGATCCGCAGCTCGGCCGGCAGCCGGCGGGCACAGGCCAGATCGGAAGAGGGTGGGGTAGGGAAAGA
>NZ_JAAGPP010000130.1:0-26472 GCF_017104975.1 Burkholderia sp. Ac-20344 | reverse complement strand
CGTTGAAGCCGAGCAGGCCGTCGGCGAACGACGCATCGCTCGCGCCGAGCGCAACCAGCAGCACGGTCGACACGCCCGCCCCGCCGAGCGCGAATACGGCTGCACGGCGCGACGCGACCGCGAGGCCGGCGACGATCAGCGCGCCGGCCCATACGCCTTGCGCGAAGGTGGTCTGCGCGACGCCCGAGAGCAGCGCATCGGCCGCGGATGAAAACGTCGGCGCAGGGCCGGCCGTCGTGCCGCCGGCATGTTGCACTGCGATAAACGGAAACCACAGCGCGGTGACGGCGAGGCACGGGCTCGAATACGGACATTGGCGCCAGCGCGCGAGCGGCAAGTGCATCGCGCACTGCACGAGCGCCGTGCCGATCGAGGCCAGCGGCACCAGCACGACGGCGGCGAGCTGATGGGGCGCGAACAGCACGACGATCAGCGCGGCGAGCGCGCCGTTGAAGCCGTGCAGCCCCTGTTCGACGGCGCGGCGCTCGGCGCCCGTCAGCACGGCCGTCATGCTGGCGGCGGCCGAACCGACCAGCGCCGCGCTCGCGAGCCGCAGGTCGGTCAGCGCCAGCGCGGCGAGCAGCAGCGCACCGGTGAGCGCATTCGCCTGCAGCACGATCTGGCCGATGCCGCGCAGCAGGGTACGCAGGTCGATCGACGGCGAGACGGGGCGGGCGGTAGGCATGATGACGGCGGAACAGGACGAGCGGCGAGCATAGGCCACAATCCTGTGCACCGGAATAGGGAATTCCGGATAGTCAGGATTTGTGGTTGATGCACCCATTCGGGGAATGAAGATGTTCCGCCGTGCTTGTACGCCGCTGCGTTGGCGCATTCAGGCGCGTTGTTTTCTCTGCTCGTGAATTCGGGGCGGCGGCTGGCGTTGTCGTCGGGGGATTTGTGCCACGATGTCCCGCATCGACGAAAACCGGGAGGCGGAAGGATGCGCGAAGTGCGTTGGGCGTCGCTCGAAGGCGACGGGGTCGAACATCTGACGTTCGACCGGAGCGGCGGCGGGATCGTCGTCGAAAGCGCGGTGGTCGGCCAGCGGTACGGCCGTGCGTACGGGCTCGCGTATCGCGTCGAGTGCGACGCGCACTGGCGCGTGACCTACGCGGTGCTCAAGGTGATGGGCGGCGGCACGCTCGAATTGCGCAGCGACGGCGCCGGCCATTGGCACGACGGCTCAGGCCGCGCACTGCCGGCGCTGGACGGCTGCGTCGACATCGATATCGCGGCGACGCCGTTCACGAATTCGCTGCCGATCGGCCGCCTCGGGCTCGCGCGCGGCGAGCGGCGGCCGATCGACGTCGCGTACATCTCGACGCCGGACCTGAAGGTCACGCCGGTCAAGCAGGCCTACGCGTGCATCGAGCCGGGCCGGCGCTACCGCTACGAAGGGATCTTCCGCGATTTCACGGCCGAGATGGAGATCGACGACGACGGGCTCGTCGTCGATTACGAGACGCTGTTCAGGCGCCTGCCGGCGCCGACGGTGCGCTGAACCGCGGCGTCGCGACCGCCGGCCGCTCGTGCGCGGACGCGAAGCGATCGATCCGCGACGCGATCATGTCCGGATGGCGCAGCACGACCCAGTGCGTACCGTCGATTTCCTCGCGGACGTGGTCGCCGAGCCAGCGGTCGAGGTTGACCGACATGTCGGGCGTCACGTAGCGGTCGCGCACCGGCGCGAGGATCTGCACGGGCGCCTGCGCATACCGCTCGCGCGGTTTGCGGGCGCGCGGCCGGAAGTTCGCGCGGTAGAGCTGCAGCCCGTTCAGCGCGTTCTTCAACTGCGCGGGGTCGCGCTCCGGGCGTATGCGTTCGGTGAGCTGCACCCAGCGCGGCCACAGTGCCGCGCCGCCGAGCCGCCACACCAGCGACGGCAGGAGCGGCAGGTGGAAGAACGCGATGTACCACGATTTCAGGCTCTGCTTGAGCCGCATCTTCGCGCGGAACACGTGATCGAGGCACGGGCCCGAGATCGACGTGTACGACGCGATCCGGCCGCGGAACGCGGGGTCGGTCACGGCCTCCCAGCACTGGATCGAGCCCCAGTCGTGGCCGACGAGATGGAACGGCCGGCCGCCGCAGGTCGCGTCGGCCACCGCCTTCAGGTCGCCGGCGAGCCGGTCGAGCGTGTAGTCGGCGCGGCGGCGCGGCGCATCGGATGCGCCGGCGCCGCGTACGTCGTACGCGATCACGCGGTAGCGCTTCGCGAGCCGCGCGCGGATCGGCGCCCACACGGCCGCCGAATCGGGGTAGCCGTGCACGAGGATCAGCGGCGGGGCCCGACGCGACCCGCTTACGTAGACGGCGAGTTTCACGTCGCCGGACTGGACGGTCAGCATCTCGTGGGCGCGCGCCATGACGTCATGCTTGCGGAACCGGGTGCAGCGGCACGCGGCGCGGGGCGGCTTGCGCGGCGTAGCGCGCGTTGGTCGCGTCGATGTTCTCGAGCAGCGTGTCGAGCCCCTGCAGGTACTGGTGGTTGTCGTGGTCCCACGGGTGGAAGCCGGGGCGGAAGTAGTCGAGCCATTCGCGCGCGATGCTCGGGAACACGCCGTGCTTCGGGCTGTACAGGTACTTCACGAGGCGCCACATGCCGCCGAACTTGCCGTGTTCGCGACGGTGCGCCCGCATCAGGCGCACGTGGAAGTCGAACACGATCGTCCAGAAGAACACGGTCGTCGTCAGCATCGTGCCCGTGCGCAGCAGGTAGCTGCCGAGGCCCGGCTTCATCACGGTGGTCCATACGTCGTACGACACCGCCTTGTGCTCGGTTTCCTCCATCGCGTGCCACATCCACATTTGCTGGTAGCCTTCGACCGAGCCGTCGATCCGGTGCTCGTGGCCCGACAGCAGCTGGTTCGCAAGGATCGCCGTGTAGTGCTCGAGCGCGATCGTGATCGCGAGCTGCATCGAATGCGGCAGCACCTTCCTGAACCAGCCGAGGATCGTCCACAGGCGCTTGTCGAGCTTGTGCGCGGGCAGGCCCGACGACTGCAGCAGGTCGTTGTATTCGATGTGCTCGCGCGTGTGCATCGCTTCCTGCCCGATGAAGCCGAGCACCTGCTTCTTCAGTTCGGGATCCTCGATCCGGTCGCGATAGTTGCGCACCGAATCCATGAAGAAGCGTTCGCCGGCCGGGAACAGCAGCGACAGCGCGTTCATGAAGTGCGTGACCGGCACGCCTTGCACGTGCCAGTCGCGCGCGCGTTCGGGGGGCAGCGCGAAACGGATGTCGCGCCGCACGGGCATCATGTTCGGGGTTGTCATGATTGGTCACCTCCCTGGTTGCCTGCATTGTTGTAGGTAGCGTGCAGCGGCGCGGGCGCCGGTGTGCCGCGTGCGGCCTGGCGGCGGGCCTTCGCGGCCTCGCGGCGCGTCGCGAGCACGACCAGCGTCTGGTACGCGCTCGGCAGGACGCGCGCCATCCAGTCCGCGCCCTTCGCGTCGCGGCCAATCAGCACGCGGCGCTTGTTCTTGCGCACGCCGGCGAGGATCGTGCGCGCGGCGTCGTCGGCGGTCGTGATGAAGAACTTCTCGAAGCTGTCCCGGCCTTGCTGTTCGCTCTCGACCATGAAGCCGACCATGTTCTTCGCGACGCGGCTCGACTGCGCGATGTTCGTGCGGATGCCGCCCGGATGCACGCAGGTTGCCGACACGCCGCACTTCATCATGTCGAGTTCCTGGCGCAGCGATTCGGTGAAGCCGCGCACCGCGAACTTGGTCGCGTTGTAGCCGCTCATGCCCGGCTGCGCGAAGATCCCGAAGATGCTCGATGTGTTGATCACGTGGCCGTCGCCCGATGCCTTCAGATGTGGCAGGAACGCTTTCGTGCCGTGCACGACGCCCCAGAAGTTGATGTTCACGATCCACTCGAGATCGCTGTATTCCATCCCTTCGATCGTGCTCGACAGCGCGACGCCCGCGTTGTTGAAGATCAGGTTGACCTTGCCGTGTTCCTTCGCGGTGTCGTCGGCCCACGCGAACATCGCGTCGCGATCGCCGACGTCGAGCATGCGCGTCGACACGCGCACGTTCGGCGCGATCGCGCGGACGATCCGCTCGGTTTCGGCGAGCCCGACGCCGTTCTTGTCGGCGAGCGCGACCTGGCAGCCGGCCTGTGCGAGCTGGATCGCGAGCGAGCGGCCCATGCCCGAGCCGGCACCCGTGATCGCGGCGATCTTGTTGGCGAAATCTCTCATGTCGGTGGCTCCTTGTCTGGCTCAGGCCGCTTCGGCGGAAGTGGAAGCGGAAGCGGCGGGCGCGGCGGCGGGCCGCGCGGTCGTGTCGTGTTGCGGCGTGCGATACGCGTGGTAGTCGGCGATCGAGAAGTGCGCGGTCGCCTGGCGGAAGCGCCACGTGAAGCCCGGCCACAGCGTCGTGTTCTTGCCGGTGCGCGGATCGAGGTACCAGCTCTTGCAGCCGCCCGTCGACCAGATCGCCTTCTTCAGCTTGCCCTGCAGGTCGCTGTTGAACTGCGCCTCGACGAGCGGGCGCACCTCGATCGCATCCGCGCGTTCGCGACGCATCGCCTGCAGCGCGCCGAGGATGTACTCGATCTGCGACTCGATCATGAACACCATCGAGTTGTGGCCGAGGCCCGTGTTCGGTCCGACGATCATGAAGAAGTTCGGGTAGCCCGGCAGCGTCGAGCCGAGATACGCGTGCGCGCCGTCGCGCCATGCGTCGACGATGTCGAGCCCGCCGCGGCCGATGATCGCGCCGCGCGGATACGGATCGGCCACCTGGAAGCCGGTGCCGTAGATCAGGCAGTCGACTTCATGGCGGCGGCCATCGGTCGTCACGACCGCGTCGGCTTCGATGTGGTCGATACCGGTCGTGATCACGTCGACGTTCTTGCGCGACAGCGCCGGGTAGTAGTCGTTCGAGATCAGCACGCGCTTGCAGCCGAGCGTGTAGTTCGGCGTGACGGTCTTGCGCAGCTCCGGATCGGGAATCTGCTTGCGGATGTGGCGCAGCGCCAGCTTCTGCACGTTCTTCATCAGCGACGGATGAATCGCGAAGCCGAGCACGCGCGATTCGAGCATCCAGTAGATGCTGCTGCGCACGGCCTTCTGCGTGAACGGCAGCGTGCGGAACAGCCACTTCTCGAGCCCGGTCAGGTTGCGGTCGGGCTTCGGCATGATCCACGGCGGCGTGCGCTGGAACAGCGCGAGCGCCTTCACGCGCGGCGCGATCTGCGGCACGAACTGGATCGCGCTCGCGCCGGTACCGATCACCGCGACGCGCTTGCCTTCGAGCGCATAGTCGTGATCCCACTGCTGCGAGTGGAACGCGCGGCCCTGGAAGTTCTCGATGCCGGGAATCGACGGCAGCGCGGCGCGCGACAGGCCGCCCATCCCCGACACCAGCACGCGCGCGGACAGCCGCTTGCCGTTCGCGAACGTGAGGCGCCAGCGTTGCGCGGCCTCGTCGTACTCGGCGCGCTGCAGTTCGTGGTTCAGGCGCAGGTGCGCGCCGATCCCGAAGCGCTGCACGCAGTCTTCCAGATACGCGCGGATTTCCGGCTGCGGCGCGAACATGCGCGTCCATCGCGGGTTTGGCGCGAACGAGAACGAATAGACGTGCGATTGCACGTCGCATGCACACCCGGGGTAATGATTGTCGCGCCACGTGCCGCCGACCGAGCCGGCCTTCTCGAGGACGACGAAGTCGGTCACGCCTGTTTGCCGCAGGCGGATCGCCATCCCGAGGCCGGCGAAGCCGGTACCGATGATGGCGATATCGATGGTTTCGTCCAGGCCGTCGTGGCCGGGCGGACCGAAAGGCAACGTGCGAGCATTCATCCGGGTGTCTCCGATTTGGCTCATTTTCGAATGTTACATTGTTTGATGTAACGATAGGGGGTGAGCCCGGAAACCGCAAGAGGCTAGAAGCAGCGCTCTAAGGGCCGGAAGCCAGACGGGAAAAGGCTGAGCGGGGTTTGGAACGGGCTGTTTTCCGCAATGCGGGATGCGGGGAAAGGGCCGTCGATAGGGCGAGAGAGGGGGCGAACGAGACCGCCGGCGCGCGGCGGCCTGTTTGAAACGGTATCAGGGACGGATCGAACGACTGGCCGTCTCATGGAAAACCCCGGCCACGATCGTGACCTGCGCGAGCGCGTAGAGGCCCCAGATCAGGTAATCGATGCCCGGAAATCCACCGAGGAAGCGGCCGACGCCGATCAGCGTATCGGAGCCGACGAAGATCAGGCTGCCGATGGCCGCCAGCGGGCCGCGCGTGCGGGCGGCGAGCGCGAAGCTCGCCATCGCGCACAGCACGAGCATGTAGATGGCGACGGGTGCCAGCAACTCGCCGAGGTGCGGAAAGAAGGCCACGTAGAACGCCGGCGCGGCGATCCACAGCCCGGCGAGCGCGACGACGCGCCAGCCGTGCGGCCGCGCGCGCCAGCGCATGAAGATCGCGCAATAGCACAGGTGCGTGAGCAGGAACGCGCCGAGGCCGAGCACGAACGACACCGGCCAGTCGGGCAGCGCGAGCAGCACGTCGCCGAGCACGGCCGTCACGAGCGCCGCGCACAGCCACGCGCGTTCGCGCGCCGCGCCGCAGGTGCTGCCGGCTGCGAGCAGCAGGATGCCCATCGCGGCTTTCGCGGCGGCCTGGCCGGGATAGGGCGCGGCGGCGAGCGACAGCCCGTACAGCAGCGCGGCGGCGACGGCGAGCGGCCAGAGCCGGCGGTAGGTGGCGGGAAGCGTGGCGATCAAGGCGGGTGTCTCCGGTTTGTTGTTGTCTGTGGCGGACGGCGCGCCGTCGAGGGCGCGGCTGCCGGCCATTATCCGGAAGAAAGGGTGCGGGAAAACCGGCGAATCCTTCTAGGAAACGGCCAGGATCACCGCGCACAGGATTGCCCGCCGGTGCAGCGATCCGGCGATGCCGGGCTCCGATGCGTGGGTTCGGCCGCCGGATTTCTCCGCGCGTTGCCCCGGTTGAACCGGGGCAACGACTTCAATTCGGCTTGCTATGATCGCCGCGATATTGCCGTTGTCGATGTGGTTGTTGCTGTCGTTGTCGTTGTTCCGCCCGGCTGCGCGACAGGACGCGCAAGCCGGTGCGTGCCCGATGAATCCATGCCGTGCCCGGCCCGTGCGCCCATGCGAAGCGGGGCGGGCTGGCTTCCCCACGAAAACAGGTCCGACCATGACCGAACTTCTCCACGGCGACGGCGCGATCCGTCGCACGACGCCGTACGGCGCGTCGATCGAAAACACCTATGCGGGCGTGCTGTCGTTCATGCGCCGCAACTATTCGCGCGCGCTCGACGGCGTCGACGTCGCGATCTCCGGTGTGCCGCTCGACCTTGCGACGACTTACCGCTCCGGCGCGCGGCTCGGCCCGGCCGCGATCCGCGCGGCAAGCGTACAACTCGCGGAGCTTCATCCGTATCCGTGGGGTTTCAACCCGTTCGACGATCTCGCGGCGGTCGACTACGGCGACTGCTGGTTCGACGCGCACAACCCGCTGTCGATCAAGCCCGCGATCGTCGAGCACGCGCGCACGATCCTCGGCTCCGGTGCAAAGATGCTGACGCTCGGCGGCGACCACTACATCACGTATCCGCTGCTGGTCGCGCATGCAGAGCGCTACGGCAAGCCGCTGTCGCTGATCCATTTCGACGCGCACTGCGACACGTGGGCCGACGACGACCCGGACAGCCTCAATCACGGGACGATGTTCTACAAGGCGGTGAAGGAAGGGCTGATCGATCCCGCGACGTCGGTGCAGGTCGGCATCCGCACGTGGAACGACGACTTTCTCGGGATCGAGCGGCTCGATGCGGCATGGGTGCATGACCACGGCTCGCGCGCGGCGGTCGAGCGGATCGTCGAGATCGTCGGCGCGCGGCCCGCGTATCTGACGTTCGATATCGACTGCCTCGATCCGGCGTTCGCGCCGGGGACGGGGACGCCGGTCGCGGGCGGGTTGTCGTCGGCGCAGGCGCTGGCGATCGTGCGCGGGCTCGGGGCGGTGAATCTGGTCGGGGCCGATGTGGTCGAGGTGGCCCCGGCTTACGATCATGCGGACATCACCGCGATCGCGGCCGCGCATGTCGCGTGCGACCTGCTGTGCCTGTGGCGGCAGAAGAAGGTGGCGGGGGCAGGGAAGTAGGCGAGCGGGTGCGCCGACAGGTCGGGCACCCTGGTAAAAGCCCATCCGGCCTGCTGCGGATCGACGCGTCGGCCATCACGCGCGAATCCGACGCCATCGAGGCGTCGGGATCCTGGCCGGCCGCGATGTCGATTCACCGCGAAAGGACGTTCGACTCAGCCCGGTATCGAATAGCGCGCATTCAGATCGGCAAGCAGGCGTTCTTTGGTTGCGCCGTCCGGCTTGTTCCAATCGTTGTCGAGCTGGTTCACCACGCGCTGGATGCTGGCGCGCTTGTTCTCCGGGTCGGTCTCCGCTTCGATATTCTTCAGCGCGGGATGACCTGCGATGGCGCCCGTGATCCAGTTGTGCAGTGCCGGTGAAACGCCGTTTGCGTTTGGCGCCGCGGGTTTGGCGAACATGCTCGCGCGCTCCGCCAGCGCTGCCGACGACATCGAAGGCGGAATGCGGGCGATCGGAACGAGCCCGACCTGCCCGATTGCGTTCGGCAGGATCTTGAGTTCGCCTTGCATGCTCTCCATGTAGTGGCCGGTATCGGTACTCGCGTGATGTTGCGCCGACGCCCACGCTTTGGCCGGACGCGCGTCGCTCTTGTGGAATCCGGTACCGGGCACGACTACCGCAAACATCGTGTCGTGCCCGTCGGCTCTGGCGTAGTCGCTGGTCGGGCGTTCGGAAATATAGAGGCCCGGGCCGTGGATGTTGGTGCCGGCGACCCCGCCTGCTTTTCCTTGGTGCTTGTCGGCGGAAAAGCCCTCTGCCCGAAGCGATTCCACGTTGTGATCGGGAGTCACGTGATAGCCGAGCACCTTGACCGGATGACCGTGTTGCTTCGTGAGTTCGGTCTCGATGTCGTGCTTCACTTGCTGGATTTGCTTGGGCTCCCATTGTTCCGGCTGGCCTTGCAGTGTGGGCAGATTCGGAACGTCGACAACTTTCCCCCCCATCTGTGCCGCACTGCCGTGTGACGAAGCGACCGCCTGGACGCCTTCGGTGCGAGACGGCCCTGGGCTGTTCGCGCCGGGGCCGAAGAGTCGAGCCGGGCTGTGACTGTCGCTGATATCGGTGGGGGATGGCGAATCGGCGTCGAGCCTGGACTTCTTTGCTGACGCCTGTGGCGTGCTGAACGCGCTCGGCGAAATCGGACGCTTTTCCACACCCGTGGTGCCCTGTGCACGTGCGCGGCTGCTTGATAGATCCTGAAGTCCGGACAACGCGTGCCCCGGTTGCTGCGGCGATGGCGTGCGCTCCGGCGCCGGCGGCGGAGCGTGCTGCTCGGTGGGTTGGACGGCTGTGTCCTTGGGCGAAGCGAGTGGGTTGGTGCGTAGCATCGGCGCTTTCCTGATCGGCGAACGGGTTCCGCCTAATCTTGATGCGCGTGTTCGTGCAGCAGGGCCGTGTATGCGAACCCGGGTACGCTCAGCCGAAGCGTTCGGCACTGCACGAGCCAACCGGCGCCGGCTGTCGCGAAACGGGATGCCGGTCCGCGACCAGCCGGCGCGTTGTGCGCGTCGGCGGCATGCGCATTCCGTACTACAAGAACAAGCGATAGGCGAGATTGTCGCCTTCCTCGACGTACGGATAGCCAAGCGTCGACAGGAAGCGGTCGAATTCGGCGCGATCGGCCTGCGGCACCTGCAGCCCGACGAGGATCGAGCTGTAGTCCGCGCCCTGGTTGCGGTAGTGGAACAGGCTGATGTTCCAGTCCGGCGCCAGCGACGACAGGAACTTCATCAGCGCGCCCGGCCGTTCCGGGAATTCGAAGCGGAACAGGCGCTCGTCGAGCGCTAGCGGCGAACGGCCGCCCACCATGTAGCGGATGTGTTCCTTCGACAGCTCGTCGTGCGTCAGGTCGACGCTGTTGAAGCCGTGCGACTCGAAGTTCGCGGCGATCTCGGCCGATTCGCCGCGGCGCTTGATCTGCACGCCGACGAAGATGTGCGCGGATTGCGCATCGGCGATCCGGTAGTTGAACTCGGTGACGTTGCGGTCGCCGACGAGCGAGCAGAAGCGCTTGAAGCTGCCGCGCTCCTCGGGGATCGTGACCGCGAACACGGCTTCGCGCGCCTCGCCCACTTCCGCACGCTCGGCGACGAAGCGCATCCGGTCGAAGTTCATGTTCGCGCCGGACGTGACCGCGACGAGCGTCTGGTTCTCGATCCCTTCGCGTTCCGCGTAGCGCTTCGCGCCCGCGACCGCGAGCGCGCCGGACGGCTCCAGCACGCTGCGGGTATCCTGGAACACGTCCTTGATCGCCGCGCACAGCGCGTCGGTGTCGACCGTCACGACGCCGTCGAGGAATTCGCGGCACAGCCGGAAGGTTTCCTCGCCGACGAGCTTCACCGCGGTGCCGTCCGCGAACAGGCCGACCTCGCTCAACTCGACGCGCTCGCCCTTCTGCAGCGACTGCGCCATCGCGCACGAATCCTCGGCCTGCACGCCGATCACCTTGATCTCCGGGCGCACCGCCTTCACGTAGGCCGCGACGCCGGACGCGAGCCCGCCGCCGCCGATCGGCACGAAGATCGCGTGGATCGGGCCCTGGTGCTGGCGCAGGATCTCCATCGCGATCGTGCCCTGGCCGGCGATCACGTACGGATCGTCGAACGGGTGGACGAACGTGAGGCCGCGCTCCTCCTGCACCTTGACCGCGTGCGCATACGCGTCGCTGTACGACTCGCCCGCCTGGATCACCTCGACGCCCGGGCCGCCGTGCGCGCGCACCGCATCGACCTTCACCTGCGGCGTCGTGACGGGTACGACGATCACCGCCTTCACGCCCATCCGGGCCGCCGAGAACGCGACACCCTGCGCGTGGTTGCCGGCCGACGCCGTAATCACGCCGCGCGCGAGCGCGTCGGCCGGAATGTGCGCCATCTTGTTGTACGCACCGCGCAGCTTGAACGAGAACACCGGCTGGTTGTCCTCGCGCTTCAGGTAAACGGCGTTGCGCAGCCGGGCCGACAGGTTGCGGCCCGGCTGGAGTTCGGTCTCGATCGCGACGTCGTACACACGGGCGGTGAGAATTTTTCTGACGTAGTCGATCGGAGGTTGGGACTGCTTGGCAGGCGCGGGGCAAGCGTCAGGCGAGCTTCGGTACAAAGACACGGTCATTTCCTTTCGAGGGCGGGTTTGAAATGCCCCGGGCGGAAATGAAAAAACCCGCCTCAGGGGCGGGTTGTCGTCATTGAGCCGGATGCGCGCTAACCCACCATTCGAAGAATGGTGCGAATAATCAGCGCGATGATGAATGCTTGGCGGCTCATGTCCTGAAGCATTAAACATTGCAGTGGAGTTGTCAACGGGTCGAATCAGTGCAGGCCGCCGTGCACGTTACTTCGCCGCCAGCGCACTCGCCACGTTTTTGTCGCCCCATGCGTTCTCGGCCACGCTCAGCTTCTGCGGAATCAGTTTCGCCGCGTAGAACGCATCGGCAACACCTTGCTGCGCGGCGACGATCCGCTCATCGATCGGCACCGCACCGAAGGGCACCCGCTTGATCCACGTCTCGACGAGCGCCTCGGGCAACCCGACCTTCGGCGCAAGCAGCGCGGCCGTGTCGGCCGGATGCCCGTTGACCCACTGGCCCGTTTCGCGCGCCTGTTTCAGGATCGCGCCGACCACGTCGGGATGCTGTTGCGCAAAACTCCGCGTCGCCTCGTAGAAGTTGTTGGTCGCCGCGAGCCCCGTGTAGTCGGACAGCGTGCGCACCTTCAGCGTGTTCTGTGCGGCCGCGTAGTACGGATCCCACACGGCCCACGCATCGACATTGCCGCTTTCGAACGCGGCGCGCGCGTCGGCCGGAGCGAGATACACCGGATGGATTTCGTCATAGCGCACGCCGGCTTTCTTCAGCGCCTCGAGCAGCAGGTAGTTCGCGCTCGAACCTTTCTGCAGTGCGACCTTCTTGCCGCGCAGGCCGGCCACCGTCCGGATCGGCGAATCGCCCTTCACGAACACCGCTTCGTTGTGGGGCGCAGGCGGTTCCGCGCCGACATAGACGAACTGCACGCCGGCCGCCTGCGCGAACACGGGCGGCGGCGCGCCCGTGTAGCCGAAATCGATGCTGTTCGCGTTCAGCGCTTCGAGCAGTTGCGGACCGGCCGGGAATTCGAACCATTGAACGTCATAGCCGAGCGGCTTGAGTCGCGCTTCGAGCGCGCCCTGCGCTTTGACGATCGACAGCAGGCCGGCCTTTTGATAACCGATGCGCACGATCTTGTCGGCGCCGCCTTGCGCGAATGCCGACGCGGCAGACAGCGCAACGAGCGAGACGGCGGTGGCGCGGGTGATCCAGCGGGTGAAACGAAACATCGAATGAACTCCATGCGAGGCATCTTCGGGGAGCGGCCGGTGCCGCTCGGTTGGAAGAATCGTCGCATGGGCGATCGCGCTCGCAAACGAAGCATTGCCGATATGGATATGACGGCGGCGGCCCTATGCTTTGTCGTCGCGGCCTACCGGATCGGACGTCTCGCTCGTGCCGGACTGCGGTGAAGTAGGTGAACGGGCGTGTCATGCAAAAAACCGGCGGGCACGTTGCCCGCCGGTTTTTTATGACCGTCTGCGCTGATATCGACAGTAGCGCGGCCTTTAACCGCGCGTATCGACCCAGTTGCGTGCCCAGCGTGCCGAATGCGCGAGCGCCTGCGCTTCGCTCGAGAAGTAGTCGAGCGAATAGAACTGGTAGCGGCCTTCGTCGTGCGCGCTATCGGCGCGTTCGAGCAGCAGGTTGGATGAAAAACTCCCGTCGGGCAGGCGATGCGCCGAGGGTTGGACGGCATAGCCGTTGTACTGTTGAATTCGTTGGTTGTGCATTTTAATTTTAATGATGATCGAGTGCGCGCGCCGTGCGAAATGCGCACGGGTACGCCGATTCAACGCCATTGCGAGCGGAATCTGACGCAGTCGGAAAGCAAAAATAAGGCGTTGCGGCCGAAGGGGGGGATGAAGTGCAACGAGACGTGTAGCGCGTGGCAAGCTGCTGAACAAACAGATGCAGTTGAAGCCGATCGCGCCAACTTTAGGAGACGAAGCTCCGTGGGGATGTCGCTGCGACCCGGCGTCCGTCGCGGGAGGCCGGGCCCTTCAAACTTTACAGCGGCTTGATGTTGGCCGCTTGCAGACCCTTCGGGCCCTGCTTCGTTTCGAAGCTCACTTTTTGGTTTTCAGCGAGCGTCTTGAAGCCGTCGGCACGAATTTCCGAGAAGTGGGCGAACAGGTCGTCGCCGCCGTTGTCCGGCGTGATGAAGCCAAAGCCTTTGCTGTCGTTGAACCACTTGACGATACCGGTATCCATGGAGATTCCTTGAGAAAAAATAGAGATTTGCTCTGTTGAAGAGCGCGTGAAGCGTCAAGGAGGGAGAGGACAACGAATACCGCTGGGGAGGAGCGAGCAATTGATGAACAGCAATCGGACTTCTTGGACTTCGACGCATACACTAACCGCCGGGCGGGCTTGCGTCAACCGATAACTTGTAACTGTTTTGCGGCGCGGGTGGTTACCGTGGGCGGAGCGATGCGGCGCCGTCCGGCTGGAATGAGCGCCGAACGGCGCTCCTGGCCATTCGCCGACCCAGGGTTGTCACCTGCAACGGCCATCGATCTTTCCGCGAAGCGGCTCCGCGCGCGTTGTAGCGACAAGCCGACGCCTGCATGACGGCGGCGGCCCTATGCGTTGTCGCCGTCGCCTTGCGTTTCGCTCGCACCGGACTGCCGCGCGGCTTCGGCTTCGTCGCTGAGCTTCTTGTCGAGGATCGTCGCGACGCGGCCGCCGAGATACGCGCTGGCCGCGGTTTCGAGCGCGCGGTTCGTCTCGCCTTCGACGAACACGGCCGCGAGCGGGCGCAGGCGCCAGATCGCGTCGACCAGTTCCGGCACGTCGGTGACGGGCGGCAGCGTGCCGGCGTCGTAGCGGTCGAGCCGCTTCACGACGAGATCGACGAGCAGCCGCGCGATCGCGTCGAAATGCGGCCGCGCGAGGCTGATCACGTCGAGCAGCTCGCGCGGCGGGATGCCCTCCTTCGTCATCGCGGCCGCCGCCTCGAGCAGCGCGGGACTCTTCGCGACGAACGACAGGCCGCGCCGTTCGAGCAGGCCGAGTTCGGTCACGCGCGACAACTGCGTGGTCGCCTGCGGGCCGAACATCTGCGCGAGCGCGGCGAGCGAATAGGTTTTCGGCAGCTCGTGCGACCAGCGGCCGCCGATCGCGTTTTCGAGGCCGAGGATCGAGCGCAGGTCGTGGCCTTCGTCGATCGCCTTGATCAGGTCCTGGATGTTCGACAGCGTGTAGCCGCGCGCGAGCAGGTGGTTGATCAGCTTCAGGCGCGCGACGTGCGTGTCGTCGTAGATGCCGACGCGGCCGCGCTTTTCCGGCGGCGCGAGCAACCCGCGATCCTGGTAGGCGCGGACGTTGCGCACGGTGGTGTCGGACACGCGCGCAAGTTCGTCGACCGTGTACTCGTTGCGAGAGTCCGGCGCCGCCTCGTCGGGTGTGGAATGAGTCTGTTTTGACATGCGGTCATTTTAGCGCGCCGCGGCAGGCTCGGGCGAGGCGGGGCGCGTGTTCGCGCCGTCGCCGAGCGGGCGCTGCATCAGCGCCGTGTCGATCCAGCGGCCGTGCTTGAAACCGACCGCTGTCAGCAGGCCGGCCGGTTCGAAGCCGAACGCGCGATGCAGCGACGTCGAGCCGCCGGTGCCGCCGTCGGCGATCACCGCGATCATCTGCCGCCACGGGCCGCCTTCGCAGCGCGCGATCAGCGCCTCGAGCAGCGCGCGGCCGATCCCGCGCCCGCGCTGTGCCTCGTCGATGTAGATCGAATCCTCGATCGTGAAGCGGTACGCGCTGCGCGTGCGGTAGGGCGTCGCGTACGCGTAGCCGGCCACGCGGCCGTCGCATTCGGCGACGAGATACGGCAACCCGTGGTTCAGCACCGCGTCGCGGCGTATGCGTAGTTCGGCGGCGTCGGGCGGCGTTTCCTCGAACGATGCGACGCTGTGGTGAACGTGGTGCGCATAGATCGCGCGGATCGCGTCGAGGTCGGCGTCGGTCGCGTCGCGCACGACGCAGGTGGGAGCTGTGGACATGGCGGCGGGGCGGACGAAATGAAAGCATTACTATGCCGGCCGCCGCGGCGCGTGGCAAAGCCGTATGCGTTTCGGCGGCTTACAGCCGGCCGTCCGCCGCATGAACCGCATCGGCGATCGCGTCGGCGACGCGCTGCACGCGCGGCGACCGGCGCACGTCCGGGTGAACGACGAGCCAGATCTCGCGCTCGATGTCGCAGCGCGGTGCGTTCGTGAGTTCGACGAGCGGTGCGCCGGCGTGCGCGGCCGGATCGTCGACGAGAAACCGCGGCAGCAGCGCGACGCCGGCCCCGGCGGCGCAGGCGCGATGCTGCGCGGCCAGGTCGTTGGCGATGAACGCAAAACGGCGCCCGGCCGCGAAGCGTTCGAGCCATTGCTGCTGCGGCGTTTGCGCGAGCGCATCGTCGTAGCCGACGAACGGCCAGGTGTCCGGCGGCGCGTCCGCCCATTCCGGTGCCGCGCACAGCGCGAAGCGCATCGTGCCGAGCCGGCGCGCGGCGAGCCCCGGCTCGGTCGGCCGCGACAGCCGCACCGCGAGATCGGCTTCGCGCGCGTACAGGTTCGCCGCGTGCATCTCGCCCATCAGGTCGATCCGCAGCGCCGGCCATGCGCGCTGCGCACGGGCCAGGCGCGGCGCGAGGAAATGGCTGGCGAATACCGGCGACGCCGATACGCGCACGACGCCGTCGAGCGCGGCCGCGCCCTGCGCCGCGCGCGCGAACGCATGCGCGTCGGCTTCGAGGCGTGCGGCGTGCTCGGCGAGGTGCAGCCCTTCGTCGGTTGGCGGCCAGCCGCGCGGAAGCCGGTCGAACAGCCGGATGCCGAGCGCGGATTCCAGCGCGTCGATGCGCCGCGCGACCGTCGAATGCTGAACCTGCAGCGCCCGCGCGGCGGCCGACAGACTGCCGCCGCGCATCACCGCGAGGAAATAGCGGATGTCGTCCCAGCTCATCGGCAGCGCGGACGCGGGGGCGGGATCCGGATCGGTCGAATTTTGCACAGTAGATGGGCGATTGGCGGGAATTCCGATCGATTATGCGCGATGGGATGATCGTGTCACGTCAATTCGATTGTGAGGAACGTCATGACCCAGACTGCCACTGCCATCCGGATCGGGATCGACCGTTACGGCGACGCCGGCGTGCTGCGCCGCGTCGATACGCCCGTCGCGCCGCCCGGCACCGGCGAAGTGCGGATTCGACAGACCGCGATCGGCGTGAATTTCGTCGACATCTATTTCAGGACGGGCGCGCATGCGTTGCCCGCGCTGCCGGACGCGCTCGGCGTCGAGGCGGCCGGCGTGATCGACGCGGTCGGCCCGGGCGTGACGGATCTCGTGCCCGGTCAGCGCGTCGCGTATGCGGGCATGCCGACCGGCAGCTATGCGAGCCTGCGCACGATGCCGGCCGAGCGGGTGCTGCCGATTCCCGACGGCCTGAGCGCCGAAGCCGCCGCCGCCGGGCTGCTGAAGGGGATCACCGTCTACATGCTGATGCATCGCGTCCGGCAGGTCGGCGCCGGCGATACGGTGCTCGTGCATGCGGCGGCCGGCGGCGTCGGGCTGCTGGCGACGCAATGGGCGCGTGCGCTCGGCGCGCGGGTGATCGGCACCGTCGGATCGGCCGCGAAAGCCGCGCTCGTGCGCACGTATGGCGCCGAGGCGGTCGTCGATTATCGGGAGGAGGATTTTGTCGCGGCCGCGCGTGCGTTCGGCGGCGGCGCGGGGGTCGATTACGCGATCGACGGAATCGGCGGCGACGTGCTGACGCGCACGCTCGGCGCGGTTCGTCCGTTCGGGATGGTCGCGAGCATCGGGCAGGTGGCCGCGATCGGCGCGCGGCAGACGTTCGATCTCGACGAACTGGGGCCGGCCCGTTCGATCGCGCTGGCGCGGCCGAGCGTACTTGGCTTCATCGCGCGTGACGTCGGCGGGTATCGGGAGGCTGCGCGCGCGACGCTCGAACGGCTGGCGGGCGGGATGCACGTGGAGATCGGCGCGCGGGTGCCGCTCGAGCAGGCGGCCGATGCGCACCGGCTGCTGGAGTCGCGTGCAACGACGGGCGGGGTCGTGCTGGTGCCTTGACGGCGGGTGGATGTGGATCGCGATGCGGCGCGACGCTCTCGTCGAGATCCACGGGAGGTTCAGTGGTGCTTGCGCAGCGGCGCGTCCTCGACGAACCACGCGAGCACGAACGCGATCGCGATGACCGTCGCCGCCGAGAGATACACGACATGCAGCGAGCCGGCGAACGCATGCAGGTACGCGTCGCGCACGGCATCCGGCAACTGATGCACGGCGGCCGGGCCGAGCGCGGGCGGCAGCGCCGTGCCGGCCGGCAGCGCATTCATCACCCGCGACTGCAGCCCGTGCGAGAACAGCGCGCCGAACGCCGCGACGCCGAGCGAACCGCCGATCGAGCGGAACAGCGTCGCGCCCGACGTCGCGACGCCCATGTGCCGGAATGCGACCGTGTTCTGCACGGCGAGCGTGAGCACCGGCATCACCATGCCGAGCCCGATCCCGAGCAGCGCCATGTACGCATACATCGTGTGCAGCGGCGTCTCGAGCGTCAGCGTCGACAGCAGCGCCATCGCGATGCCGCCGGTCAGCGTGCCGAGGATCGGGAACATCCGGTACGAGCCGAGCCGCGAGATCAGCCGGCCGCTGACGACCGACGTCACGAGCATCCCGCCCATCATCGGCAGCAGCTGCATCCCGGCCTGCGATGGCGTCGAGCCTTTCACGACCTGCAGGTAGAGCGGGATGAACGTGACCGAGCCGAACAGCGCGATGCCGACGACGAAGCCGATCAGGCTGACCAGCACGAAGGTGCGATGGCGGAACAGTTCGAGCGGCATGATCGGCTCGGCCGCGAGCCGTTCTTCATAAATGAAGCCGCCGATCGCGACGATGCCGAGCACGAGCGTCATCCACAGCTGCGGCGACGTCCATGGCAGCAGCGAGCCGCCTTCGCTCGTGAACAGGATCACGCAGGTGAGGGCAGTGGCGAGGAACGCGGCGCCCATGTAGTCGATCCGGTGTTTCACGTGCGCGGTGTGCGGCCGGAACGCGGCGCCGATCACCGCGAGCGCGAGAACGCCGAGCGGCAGGTTGATCGTGAAGATCCAGCGCCACGACAGGTGCTCGACCAGGAAGCCGCCGAGCAGCGGGCCGATGATCGTCGCGAGACCGTACACGCCGCCGAACATCCCCTGGTAGCGCGCGCGGCGATCGGGCGGCACCAGGTCGCCGATCGCGGCCATCGTGACGACCATCAGGCCGCCGCCACCCAGCCCCTGCAGCGCGCGCAGCACGATCAGCTGCGTCATGTCCTGCGCGACGCCGCACAGCGCGGAGCCCGCGAGGAACAGCACGATCGCGGCCTGCAGCACGATCTTGCGTCCGTACAGGTCGCCGAGCTTGCCGTACAGCGGCAGCACGACGGTGGACGACAGCAGGTACGCGGTGACGACCCACGACAACTGGTCGAGCCCGCCGAGCTCGCCGACGATCGTCGGCAGCGCGGTCGACACGATCGTCTGGTCGAGTGCGGACAGCAGCATGACGAGCAGCAGCGCGGCGACGATCAGCCCGGTCGGCGCGTCGCGGCGGGCCGTTTCGGCGGCCGGCGGAGTGAGGAGGGTGTCGGTTGTCATCGAGATATCTGCCATGGCAGGGAATTGTGCCGAACTATAGCCATGGATAATTGACAAGTCAATTTCTGCCCAGGCTCGATCTGTTGCAGCCGTAACAGAAGATTGCCGGCGCGAAAAAATTGACCGGGATCAGGGGAAAGCGGGGCCGGACTCAAGTTTTTTGCGGGCAAACCGTAATACAGAGTGCTGCGGACCGATTGCTGCGGCACTTTTTACCGCTCTCGTCCCGTCATGAACCTGAACGCCCTGTTTTCCCGTTTCTCGATCCGTACGCGGATCTTCTCCACGCTCGGCCTCGTCGCCGTGCTGCTCGTCGTATCGGGGCTGATCGGCCTCGCCGGCATGCAGAGCTCGAACCGCGCGCTCGACGAGGCCTATACGCAGCAACTGGCTGCGAAGACCGCGCTGTCGGCGGCCAGCCTGAACCTGACGATCGTGCGCACGACGCTCGACCGCGCCATGCTGCATCCGGAAGCAGCGGAAGTGCCCGATCTCGTCAAGAAGGCCGAGAGCTATCTCGCGAAGGCCGACACAGCGTGGCGCGGCTACGCGTCGATGCCGCACGACGGCGAAGAAGGCCCGCTCGCGAGCCGCCTCGACGCCGCGCGCCAGGCGCTGATCGGGCAGGCGCTGAAGCCGATGATCGACGCGGTCCGCGACGGCCGCCGCGACGAGGCCGACCGGCTGCTGATGTCGGTTGCGCCGCCGCTGTCGGTCGCGCTCACGCAGGCGACCGATGCGCTCGATGCGTACCAGGTCGCACGCGGCAAGGACGTGTACGACACCGCGCAGACCTATTACGGCTGGATGCGCGCGGGCGCGATCGCCGGTATCGCATTCGGCCTGGCCGCGTGCCTCGGCTGCGCGATCGGCCTGCATTACGCGATCACGCAGCCGGTGAACCGGCTGCTGTCGCACTTCCGCCGCCTGTCGGAAGGCGACCTGACGTCGGAAGTGCGCTGGTCGTCGCGCGACGAGATGGCCGAGCTGGTCACGGGCGTGACCGGCATGCAGCGCAGCCTTGCGGACACGGTGCGCCAGGTCAGCCAGGGTTCCGAGGCGATCTCGACGGCGACGCACCAGATCGCGGCCGGCAACACCGACCTGTCGCAGCGCACCGAGGAGCAGGCGTCCGCGCTGCAGGAGACGGCCGCGAGCATGGAGCAGCTCACCGCGACCGTGAAGCAGAATGCGGACAATGCGATGGAGGCGCAGGCTTGCGCAGATACCGCGAGCGAGATCGCCACGCGCGGCGCGACGGTGGTCGGCGAGGTGATCGGCACGATGAACGAGATCGACCAGAGCTCGCAGAAGGTCGCCGACATCATCGGCACGATCGAGGGCATCGCGTTCCAGACCAACATCCTCGCGCTGAATGCGGCGGTCGAAGCCGCGCGCGCAGGCGAGCAGGGCCGCGGCTTCGCGGTGGTCGCGGGCGAGGTGCGCACGCTCGCGCAACGCTCGGCATCCGCGGCAAAGGAAATCCGCACGCTGATCGGCGAATCGGTCGAACGCGTCGCGAACGGTTCGCGGCTCGTCGGCGTGGCCGGCACGACGATGCAGGACATCCAGCAGGCGATCGGCCGCGTGACGGGCATCATGACGGAGATCGCGGCCGCGTCGAACGAGCAGCGCGACGGGATCGAGCAGGTGAACCGCGCGGTGTCGCAGATGGACCAGGTGTCGCAGCAGAACGCGGCGCTCGTCGAGCAGGCGGCCGCGGCTGCCGCGTCGCTCGAGGAGCAGGCGGATGGGCTGCGTCGCGCGGTGGGGGCGTTTCGGGTGGGTTGATCGATGGTGGGGGCGGTTGAGACCCGCGCGACTGTCGACTGCGTCTGTCATTCGCCCCCGCTTCAATTCATTCGCGACTGCGGCGCCGTGATTGTCACGACGCCGCTCGCGTGATGGTCAGACGTCAGGACCCGAGTCGAACCGGATCGTCTCGCACAGCACCGCAACCTCTGCGCCACATGACGGCTCGAGTACGAACAACGCCTTTCGATCGGTGTCGAAATCGGCCAGGTACTGATCGAGCCGGGAATCGTCTACATTCGCTGCGTCGAAATCCTCCCTGCTGCCTATCCACTTCAGTCAGTGGCGCACCTCTGTCTGCGAAAACGGATAGGCCGGAGATAGCAGAAGGCGTGACACGACATTCTGTTGCGCATAATCGATGATTCGCAGGGAAATGACGCCGGTGAAGCGAAAGGAATGGATTTCGCCACCGACTCGACGGAATCGAAGCCGCAACGCGTGATCAGCAGGACGATGGTCGATCGTGACGAGCTCGGCATCGTGGAAGGTCGGGATGCTGTCGGGCCTGATCATGTGTGCTCAAAAGAGGGGCAGTCTGGCGCGAAGCCAGTCCCACTTGGTTGGCGGAATCATCAGGTATTTATCGTAGTTGGATTCATCGGTCAAATCGATGTAGCGAACCAGGTTGCCCTCGTAATTCAAGGGCTGGTGAAAGCTCTTTCCGTGGTACCAGTTGACGGAGAAGTATCGCTTCGCAAGAAGCTCTCCTTTTTCGCTGAAGACCCTCAGTTCTATTTTATCGTTCGTCCCATCTTGATCATTCCCGCCGGTGCCGCACATCTTGAATCGATATGGAACTCCGTTCATGTTTTTTATGCCGCCATCCAGCGTTTCCGGGCGATCGTAGAAATCGCATCGCCCATAGGCAGGTCGACTGAAATGAATGAGCAGGCCTGCACCGATATAAAAAATGATGGCTAAGCCAATGTATCTGATGGCTCTAGTCTGCATATCTCACCAAGCTCAAGATGAATTGGTTTATTCAGCCTCAGACGGACTGGCCTTGAATATATCATGAAGTCCCTGCCTCGATGATATTTTTGCCGCCAGCGGTTGTAGTCTGCATTGTAGACAGGAAAGTAAACGTCGGAATCTCTGAGTCGCCCGAACAAGCCTCTCCGTGTATCGACGGGTTTATTGATGGCTCTTGCAAAGATGTCAATATCAGAGTTCCGTTTTGGCGAGCTGGACTCTGTCAGTAATGAGCCTGGTGAGATAATTACCCCATGTTTGTTCCAGTGCCCAAGATATTGCTTGCCGTTGAATGAGTAATTGTCTTTGACGTAAACGTAGATGTGTGTAATTTTACCGGTTGCATTGAAGCAATAGAAATTACCGGATTTTTCGTACCGGAAATACTTCTCTCCAGAAAGGTCAACGCTCCCTATTGCGGCGTAGATGTTGAAATTCGCCAGTGCTCCGGTGAGATCTGTGGGTGCAAAATTTTCCAGGGTGTCAAAATTGCTTATTGACGACAGCTGGAATTGCCAGTCGGAATGGAATTTTGGTAGATTTTCGATAAATCCGGAGGTGTTGAAGCTGAGTGTTGAGTGTCTATCCAGAAAGAGATTTTTGATGAAGGTCTTGGTGATGTCTATTGCCGTCCTGACGGAGCGCTCGCTATAAATATCATTCGACAGGAGCTTTTCATACTTTTTCCTGACGTTCCCGAATTTCAAAACCCAATCAAGAGTGACGTCGCCGTCATTCAATGGCTGATGTGACGTCGGGTCGTCATTGTAAGTATGCGCAGGGCTCGCGAACCAGATTCGCGCAAGTTTGGCCGAGACCTTCCAGCCCAGGTTGTCCATCGCAATCGGTACGTCTTGAAGGTCGAAGGGCGGCGGTTTTTCGCAGACCTCCGCTTCTGGTGGCTCCGGTGGTTCCTTGACCATCGCCTGACCGGTTTTCGGCAATGGGTCGGAAGCGGAACCCTGCCCGGGAATACTCGGCGCTTTGGGCGCCGGCTTGGGAAGAGGGGGCGGTGGCTTTTCCCCCGGCGCCAGTCTGTCGAGCGAAACGCCCTTCTGAGTCTCGAGGGGAATACACCTTCTGGAACCCTGATATTCCTTCAGCCCTGATCCAAACAGCCCTTTCAGCGGCTTGTAGTACGGCACCTTCTTTACGTCGGCCATCGAATATCCCGTTCGCAGCGAATGGCCAGGGATCGTAACGATGTGCCGCACGGGGATAAACCATCGGGTGTCGCCGGAATCGCGAAGCAGGCGACCCGTTCAGGGTTTGGGGCGAAACGAAATGTGCCCGATTGTGTCGGCGCGTAATGTCGGAAATCCGGAGATCGTCCCCGTGCCGGACGAACTTCGCCGTCCCGTCAACCCGCCCCAAGCTGCGCGGCCGCGCGCGACGACGCGACGATCAGCAGCTTCATCGTCGCACGCGTCGCGCCGACGAACAGCTTGCGCGCGGCACGCGCATCGAGCGTGTCGAAGTCGACCTCGGTGAGGATCACGCACGGCGCCGACTGGCCCTTGAAGCGGTAGATCGAATCGAGCAGCACGTCGCCTTCGCGATACTCCGGGTTGCCGAACAGGTCGTACCTGCCGGTGAAGCTCTTGATCCGGTGCGGGCCGAGCTGGTCGAGCGGCGCGAGCGCCGAGCCTTCGCGGCCGCGATACGACAGCACCGCAATGTCCTGCTTGCGGAAGCCGAGCGACAGCGCGTGCGTGATCGCCCGCTTGGTCGCGTCGATGCAGGCTTCGGCCAGTGCATCGCCCGACGCGCCTTCTTCCCCGTACGCCGACACCGACGGATCCGAACCGTCGAACGGGCTGCCCGAGCGCAGCTCGGCCGCAAGCGGCTCGACCCGGCCGACGATGTCGCGCACGAATTCGAGCAGGTCGCGCGGGCTCCGGTAGTTCGCGAGCGCCTTCAGCGTGACCCAGCCCGGCAGCGCGACGGGTTCGCGCATATACAAATTCTGCAGCGGATCTTCCAGCCACCACCATGCGCCATCCGGCGCCAGCAAGCGCTCCAGCGCAGCTGCCCACGGCGCATGGAAATCCTGCCCTTCGTCGACTACCAGCACGTCGAAGCGCCAGTGCCCGGGAATCGGCGTTTCGGCGAAGCGCGCTTCGAGCCGCTCGAACTCGCCGGGCACCTGGAAGTCGGGCGTATAGCCGCCGTCGCGCGCGACCCAGTCGCACAGCTGGTGGTAGTTCGCGATCTTCGCGCCGGGCGGCGCGATGCGCGCGATGTAGTCGGCGAGCGGACGGTTGAAGCACACGTAGAGCACGCGCTTGCCGGCCGCGACGGCGTCGCGCATCGCCTGCACCGCGAGCTGCGTCTTGCCCGAGCCGGCCGTGCCGGTGACGCGCAGCCGGAACGGCGCGAATTCGAGCTGGCGCGCCCACGCGGCGAGCCCGCCCGACAGCCGCGTGACGAGCGTGCCGGCCTGCCCGACGAGCGCGCTCGTGTCGGGCGTGAGCGCGAGCTCGTCCGCGAGGAAATGGTGGAGTTTCGGCGCGTTCGGAAAGTGCTCGTCGTCCTCGGGCAGGATCTGCAGGATCACCTGCGCGAGCTGCGCCTTGCGCGACGCATCGACGATGCGGTCGGCCGCGACGCCGGCGATCGACGCGTCGCGGATCGCGTAGTCGGGGCAGTACAGCAGCGCCTCGACGCCGTAGACGCCCGCGCCGAGCGCGGCCGTCAGGCGCCGGTGCAGCGTTTCCTGCGTGCGCGCGAGCTGGATCGGGACATTGCGTTCCTTCTGCAGATAGACCTTCACGAGCCCCTTCGGCGTTTCGCGCAGGAAACCGGCTTTCTGCTCGATCAGCAGCACGCGGCCGGCCGGGCTCACGACGACGAACGCGGCCTCGCCGAACACCGAGAACGCCTGGTCGGCGCGGGTCCAGTGCACGCCGTGATACACGGTGTAGCTGTCGGGCAGCGCGTGTTCGAGCGCGGCGAGCGTTTCGCGCTCGCGTTCGGCCGCGCCGGTCGCGGCGAGGCTTTTCCAGTCGTCGGGGATGAGGCGGGCCATGGCGTCGGGCGGCGGATGCCGGCGTGGGCTGAACAGGTGCGGCTATTGTACTGAGGTACTGAGCGATGAACCTGTTCACGACCGCCGTGCCACGCGGACGTCGGCCGTCCGGGGGAGGAGCGGCCCGGGGACGTTACCCGCGCGCGAGCCGTTTCGCGAGATCGGCGCTGAGGATCGCCATGCGCGCGGGCTTTTCGTAGCAGACGACGTCGAACGCGCGGATCACTTCGCTGATGTCGGCCTCGCTCGCGCGGCCGGTGAGCAGGTCGCCCGTCAGCACGAAGATCGGCGCGCCCGGGTTGTCGGACGTGCGCACCGCCTTGATCGCGGTGGCGGCCGTGCTGTCGTCGAACAGCCATTCGGTCAGGACCGCGTCGAATGCCTGGCCCTGCAGCGCGTCGACGAACGGCGCGAGGCCGTCGAATGCGGCCGTCGCGAAACCTTGCCGTTCGAGATAGCGGCACAGCTCGGTCGCGCTGACGCGATCGGGGTCGATCACCGCGACGACGAGCTTGTCGCTCTCCGCGCGGCGCGGATAGATCTCGATCTTGTGCACGTCGTACGCGTTCTGGTACAGCACGCCGGTGTGGCGCAGCACGCGCCAGCGGCCGTTTTGTTCATACGCGACGAATTCGGGGCGCGCGCCGGCTTCGAGCGGTGCGCCGATCCATGCGGTGCACGGAATCTCGGCGACGCCCGCATAAAGTACGGCCTCCTGCGAATAGGCGCCGACCATGCCGGGGTCGAGCGTTTGCGCGCCGAACAGCTGGGCGGCGGGTTCGCCGTACGCTTCGGCGACTTTCTTGATCTGCGAGAGCGTCCAGGGGCTGCTGCCGCGCAGTTTGCGATGGCCTTGCGAGAAACTCAGGTCGAGGATGCGGCACAGCTCGGTGGTCTGCTGGCGCTTGCCGATGCCGTTGCGGGTCATCAGCTCGCGCACGCGCTCGGCAACCGCGAGGGAATCCGTGGTGATTGCTTCAGTGGTCATGCTACGGGAACGGATCGTGACGTTCAGAACGACGCCTTGCGGCAGTCTCGACGGACAGTCTTCATGACGTCCAGGGGCGAGCCGACCGGCCACGCGCGGAAAAGATAACTTTACCGCAAAATGGTCGTTATTCAGCGTCGTGAAAGGTGCGTTTGTGTGAAAGGTGTGTCACGACGTTACCACGGCGCTCCATATCCGGATGAATTAACGCCTGACAGGAAATAATGACGACAACCTATCCGCTGCACGATGCCCTGACCCTCGCCGGCACGCCATTCCCGGCCGAGGCCGACGTCGTGATCGCCGGCGCCGGCATCATGGGCTGCGCAGCCGCGTATTACCTGGGCCTGCGTGGCCTGAAGGCCGTCGTGCTCGACAAGTCGCGCATCGCCGGGCAGCAGTCGACACGTGCGTGGGGCTTCGTACGGCAGCAGGGCCGCGAAGCTGCCGAGGTGCCGCTGATGATGGCCGGCATGCGGATCTGGGAGGGGTTAGAGGAAACCCTCGGTTTCGATCTCGAATGGCGGCAGGGCGGCTGTCTTTATATTGCGGACAACGAAACGGACTGGGCGTCGTTCAACGCGTGGCTCGCCGTCGCGCGCGAGCACGGGCTCGACACGCGTACGCTGACGCGCGCGCAGATCGACGAGCGCGTCAGCGGCCTTGCGCCGCACGCACGTACGCTCAGATCGGAAGAGCGGCGCGTAGGGAAAGAGTGTCAACAATGGTTTATATATCGGTTGTCGGCGTTCTGCTGCAACAAACAAGATGGACTGTATAATACACATTA